>JAKDNL010000053.1 GCA_030451825.1 Pseudonocardia sp.
GTGTCGCCGGTGTCGTCGGTGTCGCCGGTGTCGTCGGTGTCGCCGGTGTCGTCGGGGCCGCCCGTGCCGTCGGTGTCGTCGGCGGCCGGCCCCGCCCGGTTCGGGCGCGGGAGCAGAGTGACCGGGCCGTCCTCGGCCTCGTCCAGGCGGTCGGCGACCAGCAGCGCGGTCTCGTTCAGCCGGGCCTGCGCCTGGGCGATCTCGTCCAGTTCCCGCTCCCCGTGCCCGGCCTCCAGGACGTCGAGGACGGCCAGCGCCAGCGCGTGCAGCCGCGCCTCGAACGCGCGGAGCAGCCGGTCCACCACCCGGTCCACCGGCTCGGTGAAGATCAGGCAGCGCAGCACGAACGTCGTCCCGATCCCGATCACGACGCCGGCCAGCAGGTAGGGCAGCTCGGACGGGCCCGCCTTGAGGAACTGGACGAAGAAGTAGGGCATGAACGCGGCCATACCCAGCGCGGTGAACCGCGGGCCCCACCGCCGGATCGCCACCGCGGCCATCATGACCAGTACGAACACCACGTCGGCGACGACCCGCTCGGACGCCAGCAGCGAGCTCAGGGTGGCCGACGCGGCCGCCGGCAGCACCATCAGGGCCGTGGTCACCCGGCGCCGGGCCAGCACCGACTCGTTCACCGCGAGGTTGCTGATCATCGCCAGGACGACGGCGAACAGGACAACGGTGACCGGCTGCCCGGTCACCGTCCACAGCACGCTCATCAGCCCCGCGGTGACGATCATCGACGCGGTCGCGACCGAGGCCAGGTGCAGCCGGGTGCGCCCGGGGTCGATCGCCGCAAGACGGGTCCGGGCCTCGGACAGCCACGTCATCGGGGCCCCCACCAGGTCGTCACGGGCGGCATTCTGACACGGCCGGCGGCCGGGCCTGCGGACCTGCGGGGCCGGGGGCACGGCCGTGAGCTACCCGCGCGCTCCCCCGCGCCCGTCGCCGGCGATCCGGCGGGAGTCGTGGGTCTGCGGGAACGACACCGGCTCGACCCGGATCAGCACCCGGCCCGGGCTGTCCAGCAGCCCGTGCAGCCGCTCGGCGCCGTCGGGGGCCAGGTGCTCGCTGATCCTGGGCAGCATCCGGGCCCGGGTCCCGGGGTCGTCGAGGACTTCTGCGTGCCCCTTGACCCGGACCATCCGCCGGCCGTCCAGATCGGTGCCCAGGCTGGAGATCACCAGTCCGACGCGGGGGTCGCGGCGGGCGGCACGGACCTGTGCACGGGTGCTCACCGACGTCAGCCAGAACAGCCCGTCGACGTAGAGGTGGCTCATCGTGACCCCGGCGGGCCAGCCGTCCTCGGCGGTGAACAGGAACGTGCACTCGCGCGCCGTCGTCGCGAGTTCGGTGATCAGGTCGCCCGCCAGACGCGCCTGTTCCATCCGTTCCAGGTCCTGCTCACCGACGCGGGGCACGGCCCCACCGTAGGGGTTTCTCAGGTCCCGGCGGCAGCGGCAACCGGCACGCCGACGACCTCGCCCAGCGCGGCGGCCATGGCGCGCTCGCCGAGGGCGTTGGGGTGCACCGGCGCGGCCGGCGAGGTCGGGACCAGCCCCTCGACCCACTTCGTGCCCGGCACCTGGCACGCGTCGTGCCCGATCGTCGGGGTGTAGGTGTCGACGAAGTCCACGCCCGCGTCCTGGGCCTGCTCGGCCAGCATCGCGTTCAGCTTCTTCTCGGTCTCCCGCAGGTACGCGGTGTCCCCGGCGCTGAACGGGAGGACCGGATAGCAGCCGGGGCCGGTGTCCGGCAGGATCGACGGGTACCCGACGACGGCGACCCGGGCCTCCGGCGAGCGCTCCTTGATCTCGTCCAGGGCGTCGGCGATCTTCGAGGCGGTGCCGTCGATCCGGCCGGTCAGCTCGTCCTCGCCGCCCTTGCCGTAAAAGTCCTTGCAGGCCGCGCCCAGCAGGTTCGTCGACGAGACCGACACGCACTTCCCGATGATGTCGGCGAACCCGATGTCGTTGCCGCCGATGGTGAGCGTGACCAGGCCTTCGGATCCGTTCAGCGCGTCGTACTGCGCCGGGTTCGGCCCGGGGTTCACCGGCTGCGGCGCGGAGAAGTCGTCGGTCTTCGCGCCGCTGCACGTCACGTCCACGAAGTCGCGCTGCCCGGCCGACTTCGCCAGGACCGAGGCGTAGTTCTGGTTCGACCGCAGGCAGCCCGCCGGCTGCCCGGTCTGCGCCGGCACCAGCGGACCGGCGGCGTAGGAGTCGCCCAGCGCCACGTAGCGCCCGATCGAGGAGACGTCGAGGTTGCGCGACGACGTGGTCGTCGCCGCCAGCGTCGTCGGGGCCTCGGCCTGCGCCGGGGCCAGTGCACCCATCCCGGCCGAGGAGAGCAGCGTCATCGACGCCACGGCGATCCAGCTGGCGGGACGGGGACGACGCACGGTTGACGGACCTCCTGCTCGGTGTCCGGCGACGATCACCGGCCTGACCGGCTCAACGACGCCGTGCGCACGGGGTTACGCACCGTCGCGATTGCCGGTCGGGTGATCGATCGTCCCCGGCCGGACACGCAGGGTCAGGTCCGACGCGATGTGGCCGCGTCCGGCACCGGCGGGGTCCCGTCCTCGGACGGGCCAGCGTCGGTACCGGGTTCGCCGCCACCCGATCGCGTGGGCCGGCCGGGGCGGGCCGGAGCCATCACCGGACGGCCGGACGGCTGCGGCGGGCGGGTCCGCCGTGCGGTCGGACCGGGCCGTGCGTCCGGCGTGGACGGTGCGGGCGGTGCGTCCGGTGTGGGCCGTGCGTCCGGTGTGGGCCGTGCGTCCGGTGTGGGCCGTGCGTCCGGCGTGGATGGTGCGGGCGGAATGGACGGTCCGGGCCCGTCGGCGGGTTCCGGCACCGGGTTCGACCGTGCGGGTGTGGGCGGAGTGGGCGTCGACCGAGACCCGGCCGGTCCGGGCGTCGGCCGAGGTTCGGTCGGCGTCGGCGTCGGCGTCGGCGTCGGCGTCGGCCGAGTTTCGGCCTGCGCGAGGACCGGCGCCACCGCCCCGGTCGCGTCGGGAACCGCCATCGACACCGTCGGCGCGTCCGGACCACCTGATCCGGTCGCGGGCCGCGGTGTTGTCGTCGGGCAGGCGGAGCCCTGCAGCAGCGGCGGGGCCTGCCGGAGCACCATCCGCACGTTGCGCCGGTTCCAGACCGGGTTCGACGCGGACTGGGTGGACTTGGTCGCGGTCTTCGAGACGTGCTGCAGCCAGCCCAGCAGCAGCAGGATCCGGGTGTCCACCAGGTCCCCGCCCAACATCCGCTGCGTCCGGGCGAGGATCACCTGGTGCTCCGGCGGGTCGGACGAGAGCCAGTGCAGCAGCTGCGGGCCGAGCTCCTGCTCGTCGCCCATCGCGACCGCGAGCTGGTGGAACACGACCAGGTCCAGCACCTGCAGCCCGGCCCGCTCGGCGTCGCACCAGTCGATCACGGCACTGATCCGGCCGTCCGGGGTGGTGAGCACGTTGACCGGGTTGTAGTCGCCGTGCGACCAGCCCACGGAGATGCGACGGCCGCGCAGGCCGGCGTCGAGCGCGTCGGCCAGCACCTGCACGTCGTCGTGCATCTGCCGCGGCACGATGCGCCGCACGACGTCCATCGGGTCGCGCACGAAGCGGCGCACCTCCTCGTCGCCGGCCACGACGACCGTCCCGGTCCTGCGGTGCAGCTCGCCGATCGTGGCGACCCCGCTGGAGAGGAACGTGCGCCGCCGGTGCGGATCGCGCAGCGCGTGCAGCCCGATGTCGCCGCCGAGCCGGGACTCCATCACGCAGTAGCTGCCGCCGACGTCGCCGTCGCCGAGCACCACGGGCACCAGCTCGGACCAGCGACCCAGGCGCGGGTCGGCGTGCAACTCGGCCAGCACCGCGGTCTGGTGGCGCAGCGACTCCTGGCTGCGCGCGGTGTCGCTGGCCTTGAGCAGCGCGCCCGGACCGTCCTCCGGGCCGATCCCGACCACGACCGACTCCGAGCCGCCGGAGAGGACCTCGCGCACCGCCCAGTCACCGGAGTTCTCCGGGCCGGTGCTGCTGATCGCCTGCGTCCCGACCCTGCGCAGCAGCGCGGCGCTGCGCACGGCGTCGATCCGGGTGCCCAGCAGCGGCGGAAGCCACGGGGCCTGTCCGATCAGGATCACCGTGACGACGACGAGCTGCCCGAGCAGCCACCCGATGCCCACGGCCAGGATGCCCAGCATCGGCATCAGCAGCCAGGACGTCAGGATCACGATGCTGGCGATGCTGGCCGGCACCGCGAACTGGATCCCGGTGCGCCGGCGGACCCGCGCCGCGCTCATCGTCGCCGAGGTCACGCAGTTCGGGATGGCGGCCAGCGCCACCAGGATCAGGGTGCCGACACCGCTGTCCCGGTACTCCGGACCGAAGACCGACAGGATCCACGGCGACCCGACGATCAGCACGACCGAGGCGGGCACGACCAGCGTGAGCGAGCGTGTGACCATCGCCCGCCGCGCTGCCTCGACCTTCCCGGGGTCGGTCGCGTTGTGCGCGATCATCGACTGGCCCATCCCGGAGGCGACCAGGAACAGCGACATCCCGAACTGCCAGACGATGTTCCAGACCGCGGCGGACTCCCCGCCGATCCGCGTGCTGACCAGCACCGTCATACCGGTGAGGGCCACCTGCCAGAAGATCGCGCCGGCGTAGTCGCCGCGGACGAACCGGCCGACCGCGCCGAGCGTGATCGGCATCGCCTCGCCGGCCCGGTCCCGGCCGTGTGCGGGCAGCACTCGCAGCAGCAGCCAGCCGTTGACCCCGACGACCAGGACGGCCGTCGCGACGACCCAGGAGATCGCGATGCCGCCGTCCACGGCGACCACCGCGGCCACGACGAGCAGCACGATCTTCAGGACGGCGAAGACGGCGTTCTCCAGCGGGACCACCGTCGCCCGGCGCACCGCGGTGAGTACGTAGTCCTGCACGGTGAAGATCGCCCAGACCGGTGCGGCGACCATGAAGAACACGATCAGCCGGCCCTGGCCGAGCACCTCGAGCGCCTCCGGCGCCCAGACCCGGGCCCCGAGCGCGAACACGCCGCCGACCAGGGAGCTGAGCACGGCCGCGATCAGGTAGCCGCCGAGGACCAGGCGCCGTGACACGGGCCCGGCCACCGGGACGAACCGCAGCAGCGCATGCGTCATGTTGAGGTGGGCGACGCCGCCGATCAGCATCATCGCCGAGAGCAACGTGGAGTTCTGCCCTACCGTCTCGACGTCGAACGTCCGGGCGGCGATAGCCCAATAGGCCAGTCCGACCAGTGCGGTCAGACCGGAGCTGAACACGAGGGCCAACCCGTCGCGGTTCGTCGGGGCGCTCCAACCGCGGACCAGGGACCCCAGGGACCGGAGATTCGGGCCCCCCGGTCCGACGGAGGTGTCGGGCACGAACCGAGCCTAGCAACCACCGTTCAGGGGTAGTTCAGCGAACTCCGGTTGAACACGCGGGATCGGTTCCGAGACATCGCAGCGACCGGGGCGCGACGAGCCGGTGCCGCAGGCTGATCTCGTCGATCGTCTCCGGCCGCGACGGCGCCTGCGCGAGCCGCGCCGCGGTCACCTCGCCGGGATCCCCCGGGTCGGACCGCACACCGGCCAGGAACGCCCACTCGTGCTCCTCGCAGCCGATGTAGACCCCGCGCCCGCCGGTCGCGCCGAACACCGAGGCGAACCGGGTCCAGGCCGAGCGCAGCGTGGTGTCGCGCCAGACGGCCGGGCTGCCGGCCTGGAACACCAGCACCCCGCCGTCGGTGAGGCGGTCGGCGCAGGAGCGGACGAAGTCCTCCTCGTAGAGCCGGTTGATCTGGGCGTCGGGCTCGTCCGGGCGCTCGTCCGGGAGGTCGACGACGATCAGGTCCCAGTGCTCGGCCGAGTCGAGCACGAACTGCCGGCCGTCGGTGTAGATCACGCGGATCGGGCCGTCCCCGCGCTCGGCGGCGGCCAGCGCCTCCGGGGTGTAGCCGTAGGGCAGGTGCTCGGCACAGATCCGCACGCAGTCGGTGTCGATATCGACGTGGTCGACGTGGCGCGCGCCCGCCGCGACGGCCATCTCGCTGGCCACGCCCTCGCTGGAGCCGACGATCAGCACCCGGTCGAGGTTGCGGGCGAGCATCGCACCCGGCCAGACCAGCGCCTCGTGGTAGGTCAGCTGGGTGTGCTCGGTGCTCTGGCGCTCGTCGTCGCAGAACAGGGTGACGCCGTGCGCGGTGTCGGCGACCATCACGCGCTGGAACGGGGTGGACGCGCTGTGGTGCACGGTGCCGACGTCCCAGCGCCGGGTCAGCCCCTCCGAGATCGGCTCGGTGACCGTGCGCGGCACGCCACCGCGGGCGACGACCTGCAGCGCCGTGTCGCGGGCCCCGACCCCCTCGGCGAGCAGGTGGACCGCGGCGACCGGGTCGGCGTCGTCGCCGCAGGTGAACACGTCGACGTGCATGCCGCCGAGCTCGGGCCAGGTGTGCACGGATGCGTGCGACTCGGCGAGCACCGCGACGACGGTGACACCCTGCGGCTCGAACGCCTCGACCATGATCTGGCGGACCTGGGCGCCGGCCTCGGTCAGCGACCGTCCCAGGATCTCCCGGAGCCGGTTCGCGTCATCCAGCAGCGCCGGATCGATCCCGCCGAGCTCGGCCAGCACATGTCGCCCCACCGGATGCGAGGACGTGGACAGCGTGGGAGCGTCCGGGCCGGGAAGACCGGCGGTGGGTGTGCCGTCGCCCGCGACCTGCGCGGGGTGACGGTCGGTGATCGGAGTGGTGAACGACGGTGACACGTCCGAAACGGTAACCGGCCGGTGACGGGGGTGTCCTCCCCCGTCAGGATCCTTCGATCACTCCTGGAGGCTCGACCGCGTCGGGGCCGGGGGTGGCCCCGGGCCCCGGTGTGGCGCCCGCGACGACGACCGGGAGCGGGCCGAACCCGTTGAAGCCCACCGAGGCGTAGCTGGAGGTGTAGGCGCCGGTGTGCAGCAGGTCGAGGAGATCACCGGCCTGCAGGTCCAGCGGCAGCGCACACGGGGTGCGGCGGTAGATCACGTCGTCGCCGTCGCAGGTGGGGCCGGCCAGTACCGCCGGTCCGGGCGCGCCGGTGCGCCCCGGCACCCGCAGCGGGTAGCCGATCGCCTCCCCCTCGGTCTCGGCGAGGCCCTGATAGCGGCCGACGTCGAGGTAGACCCAGCGCCGGTGGTCCACACCCGGACGCCGGGACACCCGCAGTACCCGCGCCCGCAGCACCCCGGCCTCGGCGACGAGCGCGCGGCCGGGTTCGAGCAGCAGGTCCGCGCCGTCCACGTGCCCTTGCGAAACGGCGGCTGTGACCGCGGCCCCGACGGCATCGGCGAACGCGTCCGGACCGGCGACCGGATCCCGGTAGGGCACCGGCCATCCACCGCCCAGATCCAGCTCCGGACGCCGCAGCCCCGCCTGTCCGGCGACCCGCAGGGCCAGCGCGACGGCGTCGGCGTAGGTGCCGGGCAACGTCTGCTGCGAGCCCGCGTGGAACGTCACCCCGGCCGCCGTCAGCCCGGCCGTCCGGACGGCGCCGAGCAGTCGCGACGCCTCTTCCGGCAGCGCGCCGAACTTGCCGAAGAACGGGGTCGCCGAGCCGGAGTCGGCGACCATCAGCCGCACCAGCACCCGGGCGTCCGGCGCGTGCTCCGCCAGGTCCTCGACGTCCTCGGCGCTGTCGGTGACGAACCGGCGCACCCCGAGCGCGTATGCGGCGGCGGCGTCCCCGGGGCCGCGCACCGGGTTCCCGTGCTGGATCAGGGCCGGGTCCGCGCCGGCGTCGAGGCAGAGCCGGATCTCCTGGTGGCTCGCGACGTCGAACCCGCTGCCCCGGGCGACGAGCGCCGCCAGCACCGACGGCTCCGGGCACGCCTTGACCGCGTAGAGCAGCCGTGCCGGCGCGAACGCCTCGGCGAGCCGGTCGTAGCGGACGGCGGCGATCTGCGGGTCCAGCGCGAGGTAGGGCGTCGGCCGTGGTGCGGTGAGCACCCGCTCCAGCCGCTCGGACGGAACCGGCCCGGTCACTTCCTCGGTGTGCACCCCCGGAATCCTGCCGTGCGCGGATATCGCTGCCCCAACCACGGTTTCCGCGCACGACCCCCCGGCGGGTTCCGCGAGCGGGAACGCGCGCCTGTCCACGCCGGGTCCGGAAGCCGTACCGTCCCGGAGCGATCGCGGACACGCTCGCGCCTCCGGCCGTGATCGTCCGGGATACCGTCGGCGCATGACCGAGCAGTCACTCAGGCCGCAGCGCCGCGCCCGCAAGATCGCCATGACCTCCGACGAGGTCGACACGTTCCTCGCCGAGCAGCGCACCTGCCGGGCCGCCACGAACGGCACGACCGGCCCGCACGCCACCCCGCTCTGGTACCTCTGGGACTCCGGCGAGCTGTGGTTCTCCACGCTGTCGAAGAGCCAGCGCTGGGCGGATCTGCAGGCCGACCCGCGGATCGCGATCGTCGTCGACGCCGGCCACGACTACGCCGAGCTACGCGGTGTGGAGATCCGCGGGCAGGTCGAGGTGGTCGGTGAGGTGCCGCGCACCGGCGAGCCCAACGAGACCCTCGAGCGCGTCGAGCGGCTGATGGGTGAGCGCTACTTCAACGGCTCCTACGGCCACGACGGCCGACACGCATGGATGCGCGTGGTAGCCGAGAAGATCACCAGCTGGGACTTCCGCAAGATCACCCAGAGCTGAGCTGCCGCGCGAGAGCCCCACTCGTTCACCCAGCCCCCGGGGAGCCCAGCTCCGGTTGCGCGGGAGCTCCGTTCGTGCACCCGGGCCGTGCGAGAGCTCCGCTCGTCCAACCAGCCCGCGCGGGAGTGCCCCAGGGGAGCCCCGGCCCCCGTTGGACGAGAGCTCCGCTCGTGCACCCGGGCCGTGCGAGAACTCCGCTCGTGCAACCAGCCCGCGCGGGAGTGCCCCAGGGGAGCCCGGCCCCCGTTGGACGAGAGCTCCGTTCGTGCACCCGGGCCGTGCGAGAGCTCCGCTCGTGCAACCAGCCCGCGCGGGAGTGCCCCAGGGGAGCCCGGCCCCCGTTGGACGAGACCTCCGTTCGTGCACCCGGGCTGCACGAGAGCTCCTCTCGCGCAAGGTGCCGGGGTCAGGGGGTGCCGGTGACCAGGGGCCAGAGTCCGTCCGGGCCCGCGTCCAGGGCGCGGGTGCCCACGAGGCCGTTCCAGTAGGAGTCGTTGCCGTCCTCGTCGCGCCAGGCCCACAGGCGGGTGGTGGTCAGGCGCAGGTCGTGCTCGCGGGTGAAGCCGATCGCGCCGTGCACCTGGTGCGCGATCCGGGCCACCGCCGTCGCGCTCGCACCGCAGCGGGACTTGGCGGCGGCGATCGCGAACGCCGTCGCGTCGTCGTCGAAGCCCCGGTCCTGGGCGGTGCGGGCCGCCGCGGCGGAAGCGGCAGCCGCGGCGGCGACCTCGGCCCCGGCCTCGGCGAGCTGCTGCTGCACGGCCTGGAACTTCGCGATCGGACGGCCGAACTGCACGCGCTCCCCCGCGTAGCCGATCGAGCGGGCCAGCGCGCCGCGGGCCGCGCCGGCCAGCAGCAGGGACCGGCCCAGGGCCGCGCGAAGTGCCAGCTCACCGGCCGCACCGGCGGGGGCGTCACCGACGGCGAGCGGCGTGGCGTCCGAGGCGACGAGGGTGTCGCGCGGCTCCTCGGCCACGTTGCTGCCCTCCTGCACGGTCAGCGCGGAGGGGGCCAGCACGACGACCCTGGACCCGGACAGCACGACGACGGCCGAGACCGCCCGCCCCCAGGGCACCCGCGTCAGGGTTCCGGAGACGGTACCGCCGGACGCGACCTCGAGGTCCCCGGCGACGGCCACCAGCGGACCGTCCGGGACCCGCAGCCCGGCGGCGTGCGCGAGCCAGCCGCCGAGCAGGTCGGTCTCGGCCAGCGGCACCCGCGCGGCGTGGGCACCCGCGGCCTCGAGCAGCGCCACGGCATCGGAGAGGGTGCCCTCGCTGCCACCGGCCGCCTCGGGCAGCGTCATCCGGGCCAGGCCGGTCTGCTCGCAGGTCTTCCAGAGGCCGGTGTCGAGGCCCACGGCGTCGCCGGGAGAAGCGCCAGCGGAACGAGAATCGGCACGGTCGTAGGCGTCGGTGAACACCGACTCGGCCAGCTCGCGGAGCTCGGCGGTATCTGTGGACGACATCAGCGCAGTCCCATCCCCCGCGCGACGATGCCGCGCAGGACCTCGTTCGTGCCGCCGCGCAGCGTGAAGCCGGGGGCGTGCTGGACGGCATCGGCGAGCAACCGTGCGAAGCCGGGCTCGGCGCCCGGGTCCGGCGCGATCTCGACCAGCAGCCTGGACGCGTCGACGATCTCGTTCTCGTAGCGGGTGCCGAGGTCCTTCACCAGCGCCGCGGCCAGCTCCGGCGCCGCGCCGGACTCCAGCGCACCGGCCACGGCCAGCGACATCCGGCGCAACGTCCACAACCGGGACACCAACGCGCCGATCTCGCGCCGGGTGCCCGCGTCGACGGTGCCCTCCCCCTTGCCCAGCTCCCCGACCAGGGAGGACAGCAGCGGGAACGTGGACAGGAACCGCTCCGGGCCGGACCGCTCGAAGGCCAGCTCACCGGTCACCTGTGCCCAGCCGGACCCGATCTCGCCGAAGACCATCTCGTCCGGGATGAACACGTGGTCGAACACGACCTCGTTGAAGTGGTGCGCGCCGGTGAGCAGCGGGATCGGGCGGACCGTGATGCCCGGCCGGTCCAGCTCGACCAGGAGCTGCGAGAGCCCGGCATGCCGGTTCGAGTCGTCCTTCGGCGCGGTCCGGACGAGGGCGAAGAACGCGTGCGCGTGGTGTGCGCCGGACGTCCAGACCTTGGTGCCGGTCATCTCCCAGCCGCCGTCGACCCTGTCCGCGCGGGTGCGCACGGACGCCAGGTCGGATCCGGAGTCCGGCTCGGACATCCCGATTCCGAAGTAGACCTCGCCACGCGCGATGCCGGGCAGGAACTTCCGCCGCTGCTCCTCGGTGCCGAACCGCATCAGCGACGGGCCGATCTGGCGGTCCGCGACCCAGTGCGCGGCCACCGGCGCACCGGCCGCGAGCAGCTCCTCGGTCACGACGTAGCGGTCCAGCGCGGTGCGCCCGTGCCCGCCGTACTCGGTGGGGATGGTCATCCCGAGCCAGCCCTGGGCACCGAGCCGCTTCGAGAACTCCTCGTCCCAGCCCGAGAGCCAGACGTCCGCGCCGGGCGTCCAGGCCCCCTCGGCTCGTTCGGCGGACAGGAACTCGCGCACCTGCGCGCGCAGCTCGGCCAGGTGGCCGGGTAGCTCCACCGGCTCCGGGACCAGCGCGGGCAATGTCGTCAGCAGCTCGCTCACCCCGCCATCCTGACCCATGGCGGCGCCGATGACACCGCCGCCCTGGCAGTGATCGACGCGAGCTCGGACACAGGCCGCCCGGCCGGCGGCATCCCCCGGGACAGGCCGGCGTCACGGATGTACGTTGCGGCCATGACGAACGCCGACCACGAGCGCAGGGTCCTCGACGCCGTCCCGACCGGGTTGTTCATCGGTGGCCGATGGCGCGACGCGGAGAACGGGGCCACCGCGAAGGTCGAGGACCCCTCGTCCGGTGAGGTGCTCGCCGAGGTCGCCGATGCCTCCCCCGCCGACGGGATGGCCGCCCTCGACGCGGCCCAGGCCGCCCAGTCGACGATCGCGGCGATGCCGCCCCGGCAGCGCAGCGAGATCCTCTATCGGGCCTACCAGCTGCTGCACGAGCGGGCCGACGACCTGGCCATGCTGATGACGCTGGAGATGGGCAAGCCGCTCGCCGAGGCCAAGGGCGAGGTCGTCTACGCCTCGGAGTTCCTGCGCTGGTTCGCCGAGGAGGCCGTGCGGATCGACGGCGGCTACCAGATCGCGCCGAACGGCCAGACGCGGTTCCTCACGATCCGCCAGCCGGTGGGCGTCTGCGTGTTCGTGACGCCGTGGAACTTCCCGCTGGCCATGGGAACCCGCAAGATCGCCCCGGCGATCGCGGCCGGCTGCGCGTCGATCATCAAGCCGGCCCCGCAGACGCCACTGACGATGCTGGCGTTCGGGCAGGTGCTGGCCGACGCCGGGCTGCCCGAGGGCGTCCTGAACGTCATCAACGCGACCGACGCGGGCAGCGTCATGGAGCCGATCATCCGGGACGGTCGGGCGCGCAAGATCTCCTTCACCGGGTCCACCCCGGTCGGCAAGAAGCTGCTCTCCCAGGCCGCGGACAAGGTCCTGCGGGCCTCGCTGGAGCTGGGCGGCAACGCCTCGTTCATCGTGCTCGACGACGCCGACGTGGACTCCGCGGTCGAGGGCGCCATGGTCGCCAAGATGCGCAACATGGGCGAGGCCTGCACCGCGGCCAACCGCTTCTACGTCCAGCGCGGCGTGGCCGAGGAGTTCGGCCGCAAGCTGGCCGAGAAGATGGGCGCGCTCAAGGTCGGCCGCGGCACCGAGGACGGCGTCCAGGTCGGCCCGCTGATCGACGGGAAGGGCCTGAACAAGGTCACCGACCTGGTCGCGGACGCGGTCGCGAACGGTGCGAAGGTCGCGATCGGCGGCACGGCCGGAGACGGTCCGGGCTACTTCTACCCGCCGACCGTGCTCACCGACGTGCCCGTGGACTCCCGCCTCAACCACGAGGAGATCTTCGGCCCGGTCGCGCCGATCACCGTGGTGGATTCCGAGGAGCAGGCCCTCGACGCGGCCAACGCGACCGAGTTCGGCCTGGTCAACTACGTCTACACGCGTGACCTGACCCGCGCGCTGCGGATCTCCGAGCGGCTGGAGAGCGGCATGATCGGGCTGAACACCGGGCTGGTGTCCAACCCGGCTGCCCCGTTCGGCGGGGTCAAGGAGTCCGGGCTGGGCCGCGAGGGCGGCCAGGTCGGGATCGACGAGTTCCTGGAGACCAAGTACGTGGCGATCGGTTTCTCCGGATAGCCGGCCCCCACACGACGCGAGAGCCCCGTACGGCCGGACCGTGCGGGGCTCTCGCGTGTGTGTGCGTGTGCGTGTGCGTGTGTCGTGCTCCGGCTCAGGGAGCGCCCGGAGCCGGAGCGGCCGGGGCAGGCGCCGCCGGCTGCGTGGCCACCGGCGCCGAGTCCGCCGGCGTACCGGTCTCGGCCTCGCCGTTCAGGAGCAGCCCGGTCAGCGTGATGCCCCCGTTGAACACGGCCAGTCCGATCAGCAGCACGACCGAAGCCGTGACCGCCCAGGTCAGGCCCCGCTGGGCGGCACCGGCGGTGTGGAGCCGGCCGCGGTTGGTCTCCACCACCCAGGCCCGGGCGCTGAACAGGGCCAGCACCAGGGCCAGAGACACCCAGGTCAGTACGGCGCCGCTCATCCGGGAACCCCCTGTTCAGCCGGAGCCGGAGCCGGAGCCGGAGCCGGGGCCGGGGCGTCAGGCACCCGGACCAGGATCGCGTTGAAGCCGTTCAGGTACGTCGCCCGGTACTGCCCGGAGGCGATCAGCTGGTCGCGGATCGCCGTGCTCCAGCCCGGCTGCAGACCGTTGAGCACGACGCCCTGCTCCTCGATCGACTTGTAGAACAGGATGGTCTGCGGCTGGATCTCGTCGATGCAGCGCAGCGGGTCGGCCGCGAGCGGGGTGCAGCCCTTGACGCCGGGGGCGTTGTTGTGCTCGCCGACGCCCTCGAGCTGGTAGGGACCGACGTTGGACAGCGGCTCCACCAGCGCGTTCGGTGGTGCCTGGTCGTAGGCCTGCCGGGTCATCACCACGTCCTCGGTGGTGACGTTCATGTAGGCGTCGTTGCCGCCGCGGATGAGCACCAGGACCGGGAACAGGACCAGCATTCCGACCGCAAGCGCGATCTCCCGTCGCCGGTTCACCCGGACGAACGCGCGCAGGGCGTCCACCCCCAGGATCGCCAGCACCGGCAGGCCGTAGAGGATGACGCGGAGCAGCAGCTCACCGCCGTAGCTCTGCACCGCGGCCATGCCCATCGGCACCACGGCCAGCAGGATCGGGACCAGGTCGCGGCGCCGCTTCCAGTAGACCCAGGCCCCCACGATCGCGAGCAACCAGGTCAGGACGGGCATCAGGGCACGCAGCAGCTTGACCACGATCTGGCCGGTGTCGCCCTGCAGCCGCTCGAAGAAGCCCGCCTCGATCGCACCGCCCTCGTCGCTGCCACCGGTGATCATCGAGATCTGGTTCATCCAGAACTCGCGACCGGCGATCAGGATGAAGATCCCCACGCCCAGCGTCGCGACGACCACCAGACCACGGCCGCGGAAACGGCCCACGATCGCGAGCACGACCAGCTGGCCGATGATCGCGAACGGGGTGAGCTGATGGGTCGGGGCGAGCGCCAGCAGGCACAGCGCGGCGCTGAAGTAGATCAGCAGCAGCTGGCGGGGCGGCAGCGTCGGGGTGTTCGGCGGCGTCATAGCGCTGACCAGCCAGCGTCGCCATCGGGGCAGCCTCGGTGCGCCCCGGTGCGCCCGCGGCCACCCTGCGACGCCTGCGGTGTCGGTCCGCCGGGTGGCCAGCGGGCCGAGGGCGAACGTCAGCACGGTCAGCAGCAGCACGATGGCCGTGGCCTGCGGGGAGAAGTAGTCCTGCTCGATCCAGTTCAGGCCCAGGAACAGCCAGGCCGCGACCCACGGCGCGCGGGTGCCGCCGAGCATCGAGCGGGCCAGGGCGTACACGCCGATCGCCCAGACGGCGACGACGGCCGCCGGGAACCAGCGCAGGACGACGTCGAGGTTGTCGACGCCCGCGGCATCGCGGAACCACGCCCACTGGGCGAAGAACGCCGGCCAGTAGAACCGGGCGTCGATACCGGTCGGCGGCACACCGGTGCCGGACAGCGCGTCGACGAAGCCGCTGATCAGCCACGCCGTGGTGAACCGCGCCTGCGGCATCACCACCGAGGGCATGCCGAAGCTGCACAGGATCAGCACCCCGGTCGCGGCACCGAGCATCGGGATCCGCGGACGCTTCGACCACAGCTCCACCACGCAGGCCGCGACGGCCAGCGCGAGCGCGAGCCATCCGAACGGCGAGAGCACCGCTGCCAGGCCCCAGCCCCCGAGGTCGTCGAGGTTCGTGGTGGCCGCGGCGAGCGGGAGCCGCACGACCGCGAGCACGGCCAGGACCGGGGACCCCCACACCCACAGCGGGGACAGCGGCGGCGGGCCCGCGGACGGCGTCGGCGGGCGGGGCGGGTCGGACGCCGGCCGGCCCGGCGGGCGCGGACCCGGCGGGTGCACCGCCGTCGTCGGCTGCTCCAGCGGAGCCGGGGACCTTCTCGGGTCCAGGAACTGGGTGGACTCCGCGGACCGCGTCGACGACGCGGCCGCGGCGCCCTGGTCGGGTCCCGTTCTGCGGGTCTCCGACGTCACGACGACTTCACCTCCGGGCGGAACCGGCGCCGCAGCGTCGGTGCGAACAGCACGACAACGGCGCACAGCGCCTGGACCACCACGTAGCCGAGGACCACGGGCATGAGCAGCGTATCGAGCGGCACCGTGCCGAACACGGCCAGCGGGACGAACGCGGTGACGGCCAGGACCAGGCCGGTGTTGGTCAGCTGGATCCGGGCGAAGCCCATGCCGTCGCCGGAGGCCTGGCGCTGGGCCAGCTCGAATACCACGAGCAGCCGGAACGCCAGCCCGATCATCAGTACGGCCAGTGCCGGGGCGGCCGCCGCGTATCCCTCACCGAGGATCGACAGCACCGGGTAGCCCAGTGCCGCACCGAGTGCTAGTACCGGCACGAACAGGATCAGCATCCGCTTGCGGGCGGCGCGGGCCAGCTCGGCGGCCCGGTGCGGCTCCCGCGCGGTGTGCACTGAGAGCGAGTTCATGAAGAAGACCGCGGCGATGTCGACGACCGTCACCGCCTGCCAGCAGATGAAGAACGCCGCACCGGCCTCATTGCCCAGCCGCAGGTTCACCAGCAGCGGGACCTGGTTGTAGAGCAGCGCGTTACCCAGCTGGGCCAGCGCGGTCGGGCCGAGGAACCGGACGGCCTCCGCGCGGCTGGGCAGGATGCCCGGCCCGCTCCGCGCGGCGTAGCGCCGGACGATGAACCAGAGGACGACCGAGCCGCCGGCGATCCAGAGCACGATCGGGATCACCCAGGACAGCACCATGCCCTCGGCCGCGTAGGCCGATCCGAGCAGCAGCAGCAGGACGATCCGGACGACCGCGAACGTGCCGTTGCGCCACACCGCGATCCACGGCCGTCCGAGCGCGACGACGATGAAGTCGTGCACGACGAACACGCCCCAGCCCGCGCAGGCCAGCACGAGCAGGAGCAGCCCGAACCCGAACGAGCCATCCCCCGCGGCGGTCTCGGCGATGCTCGGGACGACGATCCCGTAGACCAACCCGATCAGGCCGGACAGCGGCATGATCAGCAGCAGCGAGGCCCAGACCAGCCGGACCGACTTCTTGCCGGCGCCGGGGAGCCAGCGCATCAGGCCGATGCCCAGGTTCAGCTGCGCCGCCCCGCCGATGAGCTGGAACGCCGCGACGAACTCGGTGGCCCGGCCGACCTCGGCCTGCGGCATGATCCAGGCCGCGATGACCCAGCTCAGCAGCCCGGCGACCGAACCGAGCGCGGACGCGATGGACAGCGCCAGGCCGTCGCCGATCTTGCCGTTGTGCGGGTCGTCCCCGGTCCGGCCGGGCTCCCCCGGTGACGACGGCGGTGGCGACGACGGATCCACCGGGATCTGGATGCGATCCGTCGGCCCGTCCCGGGTCCACAGCCGTTGGGTGACTTCGGAGCCGGCGCCGGAGGAGCGCGGGCGCGGGGGCTGGGACTGCTGGGACTGGGACTGGGACTGGGACTGGGACTGCTGGGGCGGGCCGTGAGCGGCCCCGCCCGGCCACCCGTACGCACCCATGCGGGTGGTCGGGGGCTCGTGGACAGGTCTCACCGTGCCGACCTCACTGGGCGACCACCGCGTGCCGGAGCAGGAACGGGACGCTGATCAGCGTCATCACGAACAGCGCGACGCTCGGGTACCAGGCCCCGAAGCTGACCATGATCTGAGCGATCAGCAGCGTGCTCGCCACGCCCACACCGACCGTGAGCAGCCAGACGTGCGCAGCGGGCGCGCGCCGCAGGAACCCGGCGGCGGCCCAGCCCGGGCCCAGGAGCAGGAACGCGATGGTCAGCAGCAGCCGCAGGTCGCCGATCACGCCACCGGTCGCCCCCGCCACGTTCAGCACGCAGGCCAGCACGCCGGCGATGACGAGGGCGATCGCGACGCCGCGACGGGCCGTGCGGGCACGTGTCAGCTCGGCTGACGACGGCATGCTCACCGCGGAACTCTCCTTCTCCACAAGGACCGGACGGCGGAATCACCTTCCGCAGCCGGAGTACTTCAGGCGTCTCAGTACTTCAGGCGTCTCAGGACGCCTCTTCATCCCATGCGTACCGCACGCCGATCGCGTCCGAGCGAGCAGAACCGTTCGCTCCGGTCGGGCGGTGGCCATTCTCCTGCGGGCGGTGCGCCCGCGGAGACGGCGACGGTGTCAGCGGCCGGCCGCCGTTACCCTCGTGGGCGACCGGAGGGGCCGACGCGGTGGACGGGAACGTGGTTCGGATGGTCGGCGGATCGACGTAGCCGTTCGCCGGTGCCGAGGCCTCAGCTTGCGGCACCACGGTCGGCGCCGCGGCCGCGACACGGTTCGCGCGCTTGCGCTCGGAGGCCAGCGTCCGCAGCACCCGGGTGCCGTCGGCGAACGTGCGCAGGTTCGTCTGGCCGAACATCCGCTCGCGCTCCATCGAGGGCACCTCGGTGATCGCGAGGTCGGCCGCGGCCACCCGGCAGTTCAGCACCGTCTCGATCTCGAAGCCGTCGCCCCAGTGCATCGTGCCGTCCGCGCGCGGCGGGATGTCGACCTCGGGCAGCCCGAGCAGCGGCAGGATGTCGGCCCAGAACGCGTTGTAGCCGTAGCAGAGGTCGGTGTAGCGGGTACCGAACAGTGCGTTGGCCACGCCGTTGAGCCCGTAGTTGCCGCCCTTGCGCAGCAGGGTGATGTCGTCGCTTCCGCCCCCCCGGACGAAACGACTGCCCTTCGCGAAGTCGGCGCCGTCGATCAGAGCCTGGACGAACGCCGGGATCTCGGCCGGGTCGGCCGACCCGTCGGCGTCGAACATGACGACGACGTCACCGGTGGCCGCGGCGAAACCGCAGGCCATCGCGTTGCCCTTGCCCTTGCGGGTCTGCATGACGATCCGGACACCGGGCAGCACCCGGCGCGCGGTCTCGACGGTGCCGTCCTTCGAGTTCCCGTCGACGACGATCACTTCGTGTACGGCGGGCCGCACCGCGGCCACGGCCGGCAGGACGACTTCCAGATTCCTGGCTTCGTTCCGCGTAGGAACGATCACCGAGACCCTTGGTTGGCGTGGTCGTAACGTACGGGTAGGGCGCTGATTCACCGGTCTCCCCCGATCGATCGGTCTGGGCGCGCAGTTGCGAGCGTGCGGTCCGCCGGTCGTGACGTCACCGGGACCACCGGACGTCACAGATGCCGACGTCTGCTGTATCTCTCCGGGCGTCGCTCGCGTTACGTGACCTGCACCGCAGGGTACCCACGCCATTCAGAGCAACGGATCCGACCCAACGGCGCGTCGCAGTCGCTCCTGACCCTCCGTACTGTACTGATCGACGACGTCCGGCGGTCGGCACCCCGGAGGCGACCGGGAGGCGCTACCGCCCGGGCGGTAGCGTCGAGGGCCGCCCGTACCCCCGTCCTCGACCAGCGTGAGGTGCCCATGCGGCCCGGCGGTTTCCAGCCCAGCGTCTCGATCTGCATCCCGGTCTACAACGGCGAGGCGTTCCTCGCCGAGACCATCCGCAGCGTCCTGGAGCAGACGTTCCGGGACTTCGAGCTCGTCATCCTGGAGAACGCCAGCCGCGACCGCAGCGACGCGATCGCGCGCTCCTTCCCGGACCCGCGGATCCGGATCGAGCGCAACCGGGAGACGCTCTCGCAGCCGGACAACTGGAGCCGGGTCGTGCAGCTGTGCCGTGCCCCCCTGGTCAAGTTGCTGTGCGCGGACGACCTGCTGCACCCGCGCTGCCTGGAGCTGCAGGTCCCGCCGATGCGCGACGACCCGTCGCTGGCCCTGGTCGCGGCGCGCCGGCACATGATCGACGAGCAGAGCCGGGTGATCGTGCCGCGCCGGGGGCTGGGCGGTGGGCTGATCGGCACGCACAGCGGCAGCGAAGTCGCGCGGAGGGTGATCCGCAACGGCGCCAACCCGATCGGCGAGCCCGGCAACGTGCTGTTCCGCCTCGAGCAGTTCGTCACCGCGGGCGGCTGGCGCAGCGACCGCCGCTTCATCATGGATCTCGACTGCTGGATGCGGCTGCTGCAGTACGGCGACTTCCTCGGGCTGCCGGAGACGCTGGCCGCGTTCCGGATCCAGCGCGGCTCGGTCTCCGCGGAGAACGAGCAGGCGATCTACGACGAGCAGCGGGCACTGATCGAGGAGCTCGCGTCGTCGGGCGCGTTCGATGTCCGCGGGCTGGACGTGACGGTCGGGCGGGTGGCCGCCCCGCTGGGCCGGGCCCGTCGCAAGGCCCTGTTCAGCGTCTCCCAGTTCGCCGCCCGGCGCGACGAGAAGGAGACCGCGGACCAGTCGGGCTGAACGGCGGAAGCGACGCGCATCCCGCCGTCGCCGCGCGCGGCGACCTGACCGTTTGCGGGGTACCGCACATGCTCGTCTCCTGCCACCTCTTTGCCGCAGCCATCTCAGCGCGTTGAATGTCCCTGTCACCCGGACGAGCCGGTGACACGGCGCCCGAGGAGGTCGCGATGCACACGCATGCCCTCGCGATGCACATGAGTGACGGGTTGGTCAACGGCACGACGTCGCTGCTGTTCGGAGTCGTGGCCCTGGTCGCGCTCGCGATCGCGGTCACGCGCGCGCGCGCCGACCTGGACGACCGCACCGCACCGATGGCCGGCCTGGTCACCGCGTTCGTGTTCGCCGTCCAAATGATCAACTTCCCGATCCTGCCCGGCGCCAGCGGTCATCTGCTCGGCGGCGCGCTGGTCGCGATCCTGGTGGGGCCCTGGGTCGGCACGGTCTGCATCGCGATCGTGCTCATCGTGCAGTGCCTGCTCTTCGCCGACGGCGGGCTGACCGCGCTCGGTATGAACATAACCAACATGGCCGTGATCGGCGTGTTCACCGGTTTCCTGGTCGCCCTGGCGCTGCGCCGGTTCGCCGTGCGTTCGCGCGGTGGCCTGATCGCGACCGCGTTCGTCGCGGCGCTGCTCAACACCGTCGTCGCCTCGCTGGGTTTCGTGCTGGAGTATGCGATCGGCGGCGCGGGCGGGGCAGGGCTGGGCACCGTGTTCGCCCTGATGGTCGGGCTGCACGCGCTGATCGGGATCGGCGAGGGTGTGATCACCGCGGCCACCGTCGGCGCGGTCGCGGCGATCCGGCCGGATCTGGTGTACCTGCTGCGTGGTGCCCCGGGCTCGGCCCTGGCCCGTCGCTCCGGCGTCGAGACCGCGGACGGTGCGGCGTGAGCACCTCCACCCGGTCCCGACGGCCGCTCGCGTTCTTCCTGGGGTTCCTGCTGGTGGCCCTCGTCGTCGCCGGCGGGATCTCCTACCTGGCCAGCGGGGACCCGGACGGTCTGGACTCGGTCGCGCT
Source organism: Pseudonocardia sp. (assembly GCA_030451825.1). Lineage (GTDB taxonomy): Bacteria > Actinomycetota > Actinomycetes > Mycobacteriales > Pseudonocardiaceae > Pseudonocardia. The sequence continues at coordinate 20,699 of JAKDNL010000053.1, forward strand.
CGACGGCTGCCAGGTCGTCGAGTCCGGCGGGCAGGAACAGTTGCGCGGCACCTGCATCGCCCAGAACGAGGCCGACCACTCCTTCGGTTCCGGCCCGTTCGCCGACTACACGGTCGGCGGCGCCGAGGGCACGAACGGCGTCGCCGGCGTCGTCGGGGTCCTGGTGACCCTTGTGCTGGCCGGGGGCCTGTTCTGGGTGCTGCGGGGCGGCCGTCGGGCGGGCCGCCGCCGGCGGGACGGCTGAGGCGGGCGTGGGCGCGGGGCACTCGCATCCGCTGTTCCTGCACCGGGACTCCCCGGTGCACCGCCTCCCGCCGGAGGTCAAGATCGTCACGGCGTTCCTGGTCGTGGTGTGCGTCGTGGCGACCCCGCGGGAGGCCTTCGGAGTCTTCGCCGGGTTCGTCGTCCTGCTCGGGATCGTGTGGGCGGCGGCCGGGATCCGGCTCGGCTGGATCCTGCGCCGGTCGGTGATCGAGGCGCCGTTCGTCGTGCTCGCCGTGCTGCTGCCGTTCACCGGGCCGGAGCCGTCGGTCGAGTGGTGGGGCATGACGCTGTCCGAGCCCGGGCTGCTCGGGGCCTGGAACATCCTGATCAAGGGCACGCTGGGCGTCCTGACCTCGCTGACGCTGGCCGCGACGACACCGCTGCGCGACCTGCTGCTGGGCCTGCAGCGACTGCACGCCCCGGCGATGGTCACCACGATCGCCACCCTGATGCTGCGCTACGCCGACGTGATCACCGGCGAGGCCCGGCGGATGCGGCTGTCCCGGATCTCCCGCGGGCACGACCCGCGGTTCCTCTGGCAGGCGGCGGCGACCGCACGCGGCGTCGGCGCGCTGTTCGTGCGGTCCTACGAGCGCGGTGAACGGGTGCACCTGGCGATGCTCTCCCGCGGCTGGACCGGGGCGATGCCGCCGATGTCGGACGCGCCCGGCACGTCCCGGCAGTGGGCGGCGGGGCTGTCCGCGGTGCTCGTGGCCGCTGTACTGGCCGGCACCGGGTGGGTGCTGACGTGAGTGCGCCCTCGCTGCACGTGCGCGACCTGGCCTTCGCCTACCCGGACGGGCACCAGGCGCTCTACGGCGTGAACCTGCGGATCGCCCCCGGCGAGCGGGTCGCACTGCTCGGGCCGAACGGCGCCGGCAAGACGACCCTGGTGCTGCACCTCAACGGGATCCTGGGCGGGCGGGATACGGGCCGGGCGGAGGGCACCGTCGAGGTTGGCGGGCTGGCGGTGGCAAGGG
>JAKDNL010000527.1 GCA_030451825.1 Pseudonocardia sp.
CCTGAGCGGGCCCCTGGCGGGCGCTCTGGCCGCCGTCTCCCTGGCCTGCCGAGGCTCTGAGCGGGCGGCGCCGGCTCGTAGGGCGGGCCGCCTGCTGGCCGCTCGCTGGCCCGCACGGATCGCCGGGGTGATCGGGACCCCCGCGCTCGGGGTCTCGGAGTACTCCGAGCGTTCAGCTACCCACTGTGACCGCCTCTCGTCGGTCACGTTCTGTGACGGCCGCGCCGTCAGCTACGGAAGGTGACGACATGCCCGGCATGATCCAGTCCGACGGCCGCCACCCCGGCACCGTGCACCTCGCTCGGCTGCTGGGAGTCAACCCAGCCCTCCCGCCGCACCTCGGGGCGATCGCCCAGGCCGCCGAGCGCCTTGCTGCCGAGATGGTCGACGCCCTCCCCGACGGCCCGGAGCTGACGGCCGGGCTCCGCAAGCTCCTGGAGGCAAAAGGACTGCTTCGTCCGGGCCGCGCTGTGACCCGGCCCCGGCACGATCCGCCCGCGCCGCGCGTACCGCCGAAGTGCTGCCCGGCAGGTGCCGCCGCCGTCAACCGCTCCGACCGTCGCGCCGCACGCCGGGCCTGCGGCGGCCCGGAGCACTGCGCACACCGACCCCACCCGCTAGCACCCTGACCTGCACAAACACGATCGGAGCAAGATGATGTGGTCCTCCCTGTACTGGCGCGACCTCGCCGAGCGGGCCCTCAAGACCGCCGCGCAGTCCACCGCCGCCCTACTCGTCACCAGTGACGGCGTCGGCGTTGGCCTGCTCGCCGTCGACTGGCCCGCCGGTCTCGCCCTTGTCGGCTCCGCGACCCTGCTGTCCGTGCTCACCTCGCTCGCGAGCGTGCCCATCGGCGACCGGGACGGCGCCTCCCTCACCGTCGGGATCGTCGAGAAGTGAAGGTCGCCGTAGGGATCCTGGCCGGCGCCGTGGCCGTGATCGCCCTCCTGTTCGCCGGGTGCTCCGCGCTTGTGGTCGGCGCGGCCAGCGCCGTGGACACGCCCGGTCCCGCACCGGTCGCCGGACCGATCGGGGACGGCTTCACCGCGGGGGTGCGGCTCGTCGGCCCCGACTTCCCCCCGGGCGCCTACAGCACCTCGGGTCCGGCCACGGACAGTGCCCTGGACGTCTGCTACTGGGCCCGCCTGTCCGACACGTCCGGCGAGTTCGACGCGCTGATCGCTAACGACGTCGTGCAGGGCCCGGCCGTGGTCACCGTGGAGGCCGACGACGTCGCGTTCGAGACGACGGGCGGCTGCGTGTGGGTGCCGTCCGGATGAGCGAGGACCGGCTCTGCAGCGATCGCGGCGCGCGGGGCTTCGCCGCCGCCGCGATCCGCCGCATGTACGAGGCGATCGGCGACGTGCCCGGCACGCAGGTGCTGACCACCGAGCGGGCCGCCCGGCTCCAGTGCATGCCGCTACCGGACGGCCGGTTCCTGCTCGTGCTCGACGGCTGGCCGCAGCCGTCGACGGCGCAGGAGGCGAAGCAGCAGCGCGCACGAGTGGCTGCGGCCGTGCCGGATGCGTGCGTGCTGATCAGCGCGGAGCGCATCGAGATCCCGCAGGCCGAGCAGTGGGACGACCACTGGGCGGACGAGGCGTGCGCCATGACGGGGCCTGGCGACGAGGAGCTGATCGGGCAGCTCCGCAAGATGTGGGGGCAGCAGGCTGAGGACGCGGAGGCGTGGCTGCTCCGGGGCCGCCAGGCCGTCGACGAGCTGGACACGATGCGCGTCGCTCGGGATCGGGCCGAGGAGGAGGAGTCGCGGTGGCGACACCTCGCCCGCAGGCTGGTCCAGGTCGGCCCGGTGCCAGAGGTCAAGACCGTCGACGAGCTCGCGACCGCTGACGCCGAGCTGCGCGAAGCGCTCACGAAGCGGGTCGCCCTCCTGGAGCGGGTCGTCGCCGACGTCCGCGAGACGCAGGCTGCTGCACCTCGCACGCGGGTCCGCGACCTGCGCCTGGGGCCGGTGTGAAGCGCACCGGCCACGTCGGCCTCGACCTGGAGACGTCCACGCTCGGCGAGCTACGCCAGGTGGTGGCCGCGCTCGAGCACCTGCCCGCCGAGACCACCGTGCGGGTCCGTACCCGGTTCGGGACGAACGCTCAGGGCGCGCTCGTGCGGCGGCTCACCGCCGAGTACGGGGGCAATGCGCGGTGAAGCTCACCCTCGTCGCTGTGGTCATCCGCGCCGTCCTTCTCGTCGGGCCCCTGGTCGGCGCCGTCATGCCCGTTGTCGACCGGGTCCGCCGCTGGGCGGCAGCGCGATGGTGAGCGACGAGCGGGTCCCGCTGCTGGAGTCCGTCGACGCCACGGTGGCCGCGCTGCCCACCGAGGGCGCGGACGCCGCGATCGTGCACCTGGCCCAGCTGTACGCCGCGCAGATCGACCGGGCCGCCGCGATGGCCGGCTCGGCGGCGAAGCTGGCCCGGCAGGTGCGGGAGGAGCATGGCGACGAGTCCGCGCTGTACGAGCGCGTGCAGGCGCTCGCGGCGAAGGTGTCGGAGCGCGACACTCTCGACCGGCTCGGCGCCCGGCTGCACGCCGCCCTCGTCGAGCTGGGGGCGTCGCCGAAGGCCCGCGCCGTGAAGGGTGCCCCGGCCAAGCCGAAGGGCGCATCGACGCTCTCCGGTCTCCGCGGCGGTCTGGCGGTGGGGCAGTGAGCCCGGGCGCGTTCACCTTCGCGTTCGTCGCTGGGTACCTGGCGCTCGGCGTCGTGGTGGCCCTGCTGCTCGGCCGGATGATCGCTCTCCGGGACCGGCAGGTCCCACGCACGCGACCCAGCTCAGGGCCGGTCCGCCGATGACCGCCGTCCTGGAGCCGGTCGCGCCGCTGCTGGGCAGCACGACGCCACGGCTCGGCACCCCGCCGTTGGTCGACGGGCCGCCCGGTCCATGCGGGTGCGGGTGCGCGCTCACCCCGGCCAGCTCGCTCGGGTTCGAGGCCGAAGCGTTCGCCATCCAGGTGCTCAGCATCGCGCTCCTGCCGTGGCAACGGCACTGGCTCATCCACGCGCTCGAGCTACGGCCGGACGGCGGGTACCGGTTCCGCACCGTGCTGACGCTGGTCGGCCGGCAGAACGGCAAGGCGCTCGACGTCGACACGCCGATGCTCACCACCGCCGGATGGTCGACCATGGGTGCGCTGCGCGAGGGCGACGAGGTGTACCACCCCGACGGACACCCGACCCGAGTGGTGGGCGCGTACGACACCATGCACGGCCACGGCTGCTATCGGGTCACCACGACCGACGGGCGCAGCATCGTCGCGGACGCCGACCATCTGTGGACCGTGCAGGACGTCCGGCGGCGGACGTCGACCGGACCGCGCGGCGCAGCCGTCCGCGGGCGGACGTGGGAGACCCTGACTACGACGCAGCTCGTCGCGCGCGGCGTCACCCGCGGCGAGCGCGAGTGCGCCTATCGGCTGCCCGTGCAGCACGCCGTCACGTCCAAGCCGGCCGACCTCCCGATCGACCCGTACCTACTCGGCGCGTGGCTCGGCGACGGGGCGAGCACGTCGGCGCAGCTCACCGTCGGCGACCAGGACCTCGTCGAGACGATCGAGCACGTCGAGGCGACCGGCGCCCGCATCGTGTCCCGCCGCCGCTACCGCACCGCGTGGGCTGTCGGGTTCAGCCTGACCGCCGTGCAGCGGCGCGAGGGGTTCGGCACCCGCGCCCGCGCGCTCGGCGTGTGGGGCGACAAGCACATCCCTGACGCCTATCTGACCGCGGGCACCGAGCAGCGCCTGGCGCTGCTACAGGGCCTCATGGACACGGACGGCTCGATCAGCGTGGCAGGGCAAGCGGAGTTCTGCGCCACCCGGCGTGTCCTCGCCGAGGGCGTGCTATACCTCGCGCGGTCGCTCGGCTGGCGCGCCACCATGCGCGAGTCCGCGGCGACGCTGGGCTGGCGCGAGGTCGGCCGTCGGTGGCGCGTTTGCTTCACCCCCGAACAGGGGGAGGCCGTCCCGTTCCGGCTGCGCCGCAAGGTCGCCCGGGTCAAGGCGCCGTCGTCGCGCGGCGGGGAGCGGCACGCCGTGAGCATCGCCGCGATCGAGCCCGTCGAGTCCCGCCCGGTCCGGTGCATCAAGGTCGACCGCGAGGATGGCCTATTCCTGGCCGGCCGCGACCTCATGCCCACGCACAACACGACGCTGTGCAAGGTGCTGGCCCTGTGGGCGATGTACCTCGGCCACGCGCGGATGGTGCTCGGTGCGGCGCAGTCCCTCGACATCGCCCGGGAGGCGTGGGCCGGCGCGGTCGAGCTGGCCGAGGACGTGCCCGACCTGGCCGACGAGATCGCGCCGAACGGGATCCGGCGGGCGAACGGGGAGCAGTGCCTCACCCTGTCGTCGGGCGCCCGGTACCGGATCGCGGCCGCGACCCGCGGCGCCGGCCGCGGCCTGTCCGTCGACCTGCTCGTGTTGGATGAGCTGCGGGAGCAGCGCAACACCGACGCCTGGGCGGCGCTGTCGAAGACGACGATGGCGCGGCCCCGCGCGCTGATCGTCGGGATCTCGAACGCGGGCGACGACGAGTCGGTCGTGCTCAACGCGCTGCGGTCGGCGGCGCTCGCCGGGGCCGACGACACGATCGGCCTGTTCGAGTGGTCCGCGCCGGACGGCTGCGAGCTCGACGACATGTACGCCGTGGCGCAGGCCTGTCCCGGGCTGGGCCGCACCATCACCGAGTCCGCGGTCCGGAGCGCGCTGGCCACCGACACCCCGGCCGTGTTCCGC
>JAKDNL010000528.1 GCA_030451825.1 Pseudonocardia sp.
CGAGCCGCAACCCCCACGACCTGCCCGCCTTCTGCGCGGCGATCGTCGAGGAGTTCGCGAAGGCCGCCACGCGCTGACACCCGTCCCGGAGCGCGGCGGGCGGAGGGCCTGCGCTGGTAGGTTGGTCAGTCGGCCGGATCGAACGGGGCACAGTCCCGCGTCGTGCGATCCGGGTGTCTGATGAGTCCCGTCGGTGGAGGAAGTCCCCACGTGCCCAACCCCATGTCCGTCGGCTCCGACGCGGCCCCGTCCTCCTACCCGGAAGGGGGGAGCGGCGCCGGTTCCGAGCTGGAGCACGAGCAGGCCTACGTGGCGATGCTCTACGAGCAGCTCGAGGATCGGCGACGGGACACCGCGAAACGCCTGCACGACACGCTGCACGACGAGACCGTCGGTACGCCGCAGGCGCTGAGCCAGCGCGACGCCGCCGCGGCGCTCTACACCGACCGCCTGGCCGGTCTGCGCGCCGCCGAGCACGGCCTCGCGTTCGGGCGCCTGGACACCGAGACCGGCGAGGTCCGCTACGTCGGCCGGATCGGGCTGCTCGACGAGCAGCGGGAGTACGAGCCGCTGCTGATGGACTGGCGCGCCCCGGCCGCGCGGCCGTTCTACACCGCCACCGCCGCTTCGCCGGAGGGCATGCGCCGGCGACGGCACCTGCGGACCAGGCTGCGCGAGATCGTCGCGATCGACGACGAGCCGCTGGACCTGTCCGAGGCCACGGACGCAGCCGGGCACTCCTCATCCGGGCTCACCAGCGAGGCCGCTCTGCTCTCCGCCGTGTCCGAGGCGCGGACCGGGCGGATGGGCGACATCGTGGCCACCATCCAGGCCGAGCAGGACCGGATCATCCGGTCCAAGCCGTCCGGCGTGCTGGTCGTGCAGGGCGGCCCCGGTACCGGCAAGACGGCGGTGGCACTGCACCGCGCGGCCTACCTACTCTACACCCACCGCGACCGCCTCGCCCGGCGCGGCGTGCTGGTGATCGGGCCGAACCCGACGTTCCTGCGCTACATCGGGCAGGTCCTGCCCTCGCTGGGGGAGACGAGCGTCGTGCTGGGCACGGTCGCGCAGCTCTACCCCGGCCTGGACGGCCGTCGCCGCGAGGATGCCGCCACAGCCGCGCTCAAGGGCCGCGCGGAGATGTCGGCCGTGGTCGCCGCGGCCGTGCGCGACCGCCAGCAGGTGCCGCGGCAGCCGATCGATCTCGTCGTCGAGCAGCAGGACGTCCGGATCGACCGCGACACCGTGACCCAGGCCCGCACCCGCGCGCGGCGCTCGCGCAAGCCGCACAACGAGTCCCGGCGGATCTTCCGCTCCGAGCTGCTGCGGCTGCTGGCCGACCAGGTCGCCCGCAACGTCGGTAAGGATCTGCTGGACCGCCGCGACGTCACCGACATCCGCGAGGAGCTCACCGAGTCCGCGACGCTGAGCCGCGAGCTCGACGAGCTGTGGCCGACGTTGTCCCCGGAGACGCTGCTGACCGACCTGTTCGCCGACCGCAAGCGGCTCAACTCGGTGGCCCGCCGGATCCCGGCCGACGAGCGCGCCCTGCTCGAGCGCGACGCCCCCGCCGACGACGTCGAACCCTCCCTGCGCTGGAGCGTGGCCGACGTGGCCCTGCTGGACGAGGCGGCGGAGCTGCTCGGCGACGACGGCAGCGCGGCCGCCGCGGCCGAGGCCGCCGCCCTGCGCGAGGAGGTCGAGTACGCGCAAGGCGTGCTCGACGTCCTGGACCTGGAGGAGGACCTCGACCCGGAGCTGTTGCGCGCCACCGACGTCATCGACGCCGACCGGCTCGCCGAGCGGCGGCAGGTCTCGCGCTTCGACTCCACAGCCGACCGGGCCGCGGCCGACCGGGAGTGGACCTACGGCCACGTGATCGTGGACGAGGCGCAGGAGCTGTCCCCGATGGCCTGGCGGATGATCATGCGTCGGGTGCCGACCCGGTCGATGACCGTGGTCGGCGACATCGCCCAGACCGGCGACCGCGCCGGGGCCGGGTCCTGGGGCGAGGTGCTCTCCCCGTTCGTGGCGAGCCGGTGGCGCCTCGAGCAGCTCACGGTCAACTACCGGACGCCGTCCGAGATCGCCGACGTCGCCGACGACGTGCTGGCCGAGATCGACCCGACGCTGCAGCCGCCGAGCTCGGTGCGCAGCACCGGGGACCTGCCGTGGGCGCAGGTCCTGCCCGGCGCCGGGGCGGACGGGCTCCTCGCGGAGCGGGTCGCCGCCGAGCGGGCCGAGGTCGGTGAGGGCCGGACGGCCGTGCTGTCCCCGGCTGCCCGGGTGGCGTGGCTGCGGGCGGTCCTGCTCGAGCCCGACGCGGACCCCGACGACCTGGACGCCCCGCTGGTGGTGCTCCCGATCTCCGAGGCCAAGGGCCTGGAGTTCGACGCCGTCGTGCTCGTGGAACCGGGCGAGATCCTGCAGGAGTCCCCGCGCGGGCTCAACGACCTCTACGTCGCACTCACCCGCGCCACCCGGCGGCTGGGCGTGCTCCACACCGGTGACCTGCCGCCGGTGCTCAAGCGGATCCGCCGGTCCTGACCGCGGGGGAGGCCCCCGGGTCCGGCCGGTCCGGCGCCGTCGCGTCGATCGGGTGGTCGGCCAGCGGAACACCGTCCTGCAGGCGGGCCAGCACGGAGTCGAGCGCCTCGATGTAGCTGCGGCCGGGGACCCGCCGGACGAGTTCCTGGGCGGCCAGCCGGGCCCCGGCGACGACGCCGGCGAACAGCAGGACCTCGAGGTCGTCGCCGTCGCGCCCGACGCCGACGGCGACCTGGTCGGCGATCTCGCCGACGGTGAACGCGTCCCGGAGCGCGGCGCGGATCTCGGGCACCGTCCGGGCCAGCTCCATCCGCACCTCTTCCAGCTCCCGCTTCTCGGCCGGGAGGCGTTCGAACGCCGTCCGCAGCGCGTGGCGCAGCCCCGCCAGCAGCGGGGTTCCGGGGGGCGTCTCGGCGAACGCCTGCGCCATCAGCGGGTCCACGTCGTCGTAGAGGACGGCGGCTTCCTTGCCCGCGAAGTAGCGGAAGAACGTGCTGCGGGATACCTCGGCGGCAGCCGCGATGTCGTCGACGGTCGTCTCGGCGTAGCCGCGGTCGCGGAACAGCCGCAGGGCGTGTCGCTGCAGGCCGGCGCGGGTACGGGCCTTCTTGCGTTCACGCAGTCCGCTCGGGTCGGTGCTCACCGCGGCAGTATGGCACCCGGCGTGACCCTGCATGTCGAACGAGACTCAATACCTATTGAGACTCAGTCGCAGTTCAGCGTACTGTCGATGTCATGACGACGACGGAGCAGGACGTGGTGATCGTGGGGGCCGGGCCGACCGGCCTGACGGCGGCGTGCGAGCTGGCGTGGCGGGGCGTGCGCGTGACGGTGGTGGACGCGGCGGCCGGGCCGTCCCGGGGGTCGCGCGGCAAGGGGCTGCAGCCGCGCAGCCTGGAGCTGCTCGACCGGCAGGGGCTGGCCGGGCGGCTCGTGTCGCTGGGCACGTCCGCGCTGCCGATGCGCCGCTACGCCGACGGCGGGTACACCGACCACGTCCTGCAGCCCGGCGCGGGCCCGACCGAGGACAGCCCGTACGGGCGACCGCTGATGATCCCGCAGTGGCGGACCGAGCAGGTGCTGCGCGAGCACCTGGCCGAGCTGGGCGTGGAGGTGCGCTGGGACGTGCGCGTCACCGGCCTGACCCAGGACACCGACGGCGTGTGCCTGAGCGTGGACGGCGGCCCCGACCTGCACGCGCGCTACGCCGTGGGCTGCGACGGGGGATCCAGCTCGGTGCGCCGCGGGCTCGGCGTGAGCTTCCTCGGCGAGACCCGGGACGACATCCGGATGCTGCTCGGCGACGTCACTGTCGAGGGTCTGGACCGCGACCGGTGGCACATGTGGGAGCCCTTCGTCGGGCTGTGCCCGCTGCCGGCGACCGAGGACTTCCAGTTCCAGGCCGCCGCCGAGCTCGTCGAGGGCGACCCGGTCGCCGCCGACTTCCAGGCCGTGCTGGACCGCGCCGGCGCCGGGCACGTCCGGATCCGGGAGGTGCGGTGGGCGTCGCAGTGGCGCCTCAACGCCCGGATGGTGGACCGGTTCCGGGTGGGACGCGTGTTCCTGGCCGGCGACGCCGCACACGTGCACTCCCCGGCCGGCGCGCAGGGCATGAACACCGGGATCGGGGACGCGGTCAACCTCGGGTGGAAGCTCGCCGCGGTGCTCGCCGGGGCGGACGACGCGCTGCTGGAGACCTACGAGGCGGAACGGCTACCGGTCGCCGCCGAGGTCCTCGGGCTCTCCGGCCTGCTCACCGAACGGCGCATCGAGAACCGCGGGGCGGAGGGCGAGCAGACCCTGCAGCTGGGCCTCGGCTACCGGGACGGTCCACTCGCGACGGCGGGCGGCGAGGAGGCCGTCGAGGATCCTGCCGGACCGGTCAAGGCCGGTGACCGTGCACCGGACGCGCCCCTGGGCGGGCCGGACGGCGCGCGGATGTTCGACCTGTTCCGGCACCCGGGCTGGACGCTGCTGGGGTTCGGACCGCGGCCCGATGCCCCGTCGCCCGCCGTCCGGACGGCGTCGGTCGGCGGCGCCGCCGCCGCGCGCCGGATCTACGACGCGACGGACGGCGACCTGGTGCTGGTCCGCCCGGACGGCTACGTGGCGCTGCGGACCCGCCGTCCCGCCGACGTCGAGTCGTACCTGGTGGGGCGGGTGCCCTCGGCCGGCGC
>JAKDNL010000054.1 GCA_030451825.1 Pseudonocardia sp.
CCAGAAGGGGCGTGGCCCCCCCGCCCACCGCATCACGGCGCGGCGGCGGGCTCCCCCGGGCCCGCCGCCGTGGCCGGAGTCCGACCGGATCGATGAGGACCCGACGATGACCCACGTGATCACCCGCTCGTGCTGCAACGACGCCTCGTGCGTCGAGGTCTGCCCGGTCGACTGCATCCACCCGACACCGGACGAGCCGGGCTACGCGCGGGCGGAGATGCTCTACATCGACCCGGAGACCTGCATCGACTGCGCGGCCTGCATCGATGTCTGCCCGGTGTCGGCGATCGTCCCGGACGAGGACCTCGAGCCGGGTGACGAGCGCTACCTGCGGATCAACGCGGCCTTCTACGAGAACCGTGAACCGGCCGAGCCGGTGGAGCGGACCCGGCAGCCGGTGATCTCGCCGGACGGTGCCGGCCCGCTGCGGGTCGCGATCGTCGGGACCGGGCCGGCCGCCTGCTACGCGGCGGAGAGCCTGCTGCAGTGCCGCGGGCTCGACGTCGAGATCACCATGATCGACCGGCTCCCGGTGCCCGGCGGGCTGATCCGGCACGGCGTCGCCCCCGACCACCCGGACACCAAGGGGGCCGGGACCGCGCTGGCCCGCACCTGGGCACGGCGCAAGGTCCGGTTGCACCTCGACGTCGAGGTCGGCACGCACATCGGGCACGACGACCTGCTCGCGCACCATCACGCCGTGCTCTACGCGGTCGGGGCGCCGGGCAGCCGTCCGCTCGGGGTCGTGGGGGAACAGCTGCCGGGCAGCGCGTCCGCGACCGACTTCGTCGCCTGGTATAACGGCCACCCGGACGCCGCGGAGCAGCGGTTCGACCTGACCGGCGAGCGCGCCGTGGTCGTCGGCAACGGGAACGTGGCCCTGGACGTGGCCCGGATCCTGGTCGCCGGGCAGGAGCGTCTCGCACGGACCGACATCTCCGCGCACGCGCTGTCCGGGCTGGCCGCGAGCTCGGTGCGTGAGGTCGTGGTGCTCGGCCGGCGTGGACCTGCCCAGGCCGCGTTCAGCACGCCGGAGCTGCTCGCCCTCGTCGACGTGCCCGGTCTCGACGTGGTCGTCGACCCCGACGAGGTCCGGCTCGACGACCCGGCCGACGAGCCCGACCCGGTCGTCCGGTTGAAGCTGGAGGTGCTGCGCGAGCTCGCGCAGCAGGGGCCGGGCGACGCCGCCCGCCGGATCGTGCTCCGGTTCTTCGCCGCACCGGAGGAGATCCTGGGGACCGACCGCGTCGAGGGCGTCCGTGTGGCCCGCACCGAGACCGCGCGGGACGGCGACCGGGTGGTCGCCCGCCCGACCGGCGAGACCGCCGACCTGGACTGCGGGCTGGTCCTGCGGGCCGTCGGCTACCGCGGGGCGCGCATCCCGGGCGTGCCGTTCGACGACGAGCGCGGGGTACTCCCGAACCACGACGGCCGGGTGACCGACCCGGCGTCGGGTGCGGCGCTGCCCGGCACCTACACCGCGGGCTGGATCAAGCGGGGCCCGAACGGGGTGATCGGCACCAACCGCTGGTGCGCACAGGACACGGTCGCCGCCCTGCTGCAGGACTGGTCGACCGGCCGGTTGCCGACGCCGTCGTCCGGGGCCGACGGTTTCGATGCGTTGCTGGCCGAGCGGCGCCCGGAGGCTCTCGGACTGGCCGACTGGAAGGCGATCGACGCGCACGAGCGCCGGACCGGGCGCGACGAGGGTCGTCCCCGGGTCAAGCTCGTCGACATCCGGGACATGCTCGACGCGGTGCAGGCGTCCGGCGCCCGCTGAGGCGACCCCGACCCGCCAGACGTTCACGCCGCCGGTGACCCACCGGCTCAGGAGGAGTGCGACATGGAGACCGACCTGTACGAGGCCGACCACGAGGCGTACCGGGAGATCGCCCGGGCATTCGTGAACCGGGACGTGGTGCCCAACCTGCAGCGGTGGGACACCGAGCGCGAGATCGACCGGGAGACCTGGAAGACGGCGGGCGCGGCCGGGCTGGTGGGGCTGGCCGTGCCGGAGGAGTTCGGTGGCGCAGGGGCGCTCGACTACCGCTTCCGCTACGTGCTCTCCGAGGAGATCGCGGCGGTGGGGGCGTCGTCGTTGCAGTCCGCGTTCGGCACCAACGACGACATCGTGCTCGGGTACCTGCTGAACCTGGCCACCCCGGAGCAGCGTGAGCGCTGGCTGCCGGGGTTCGCGACCGGGGAGACGATCGGCGCCATCGCGATGAGCGAGCCGGCTGCGGGCAGCGATCTGCGGGGGATCGCGACCTCGGCGGTCCGGGACGGGGACCAGTGGATCCTGAACGGGTCGAAGACGTTCATCAGCAACGGGATCACCTCCGACCTGGTCGTCGTGGTGACCCGGACCGATCCGGACGCGGGCTCGGCCGGGTACACGTTGTTCGCGGTAGAGCGGGACACCCCCGGGTTCGAGCGCGGCCGCAAGCTCGACAAGATCGGGCTCCCGGGCCAGGACACGGCCGAGCTGTTCTTCCAGGACGCGCGGGTCCCGGCGGCCAACCTGCTCGGTGAGGTCGGCGGGGGACTGTCGGCCCTGATGCAGAACCTGCCACGGGAGCGGATCGGTATCGCGGTCGCGGCCCAGTGCTCGGCCGAGGCGGCGTTCCGGTGGACCCTGGACCACACCCGCGAGCGGACCGCGTTCGGGAAGCCACTGGCGCAGCAGCAGAGCGTCGGGTTCACCCTCGCCGACCTGCGCACCCGGATCGAGGTCACCCGCAGCTACGTGGACCGGTGCGTGCGTGAACTCAACGCGGGGCGGCTGACCCCGGTGGACGCCGCGAAGGCCAAGTGGTGGGCGACCGAGATGCAGTGGCAGGTGATCGACACCGGCGTCCAGTTGCACGGCGGGTACGGCTACATGACCGAGTACCCGATCGCCCGGGCCTTCACCGACGCGCGCGTGCAGCGCATCTACGGCGGCGCGAACGAGATCATGAAGGAGATCATCAGCCGGGACCTCGTCCGGGGCTGAGCGGCCGGACTCGGTCCGGTCTCGGACGCGGACCGGGCGAACCACACGCGTATCGAACCGACAGGTTGCGTGCCGTCGAACCCGGGCGGTGAACGTGGTGGCCGCCGCGCACGGTCGAGATGAACATGACAGGGGTTCCGACGTCGCGGGACCTCTGCTATGGCGCGTTCGAGAGCATCTGCGCGGCCTCGCCGACCGCAGGCTGGCGCCGGAGCGCCCTACCAAACGGTTGTCTGGTAACCTACACTCGCGCGGACCCGGGATCCGAGCCGTCGGATGTGAGGCAACGCAGTGGACTTCGAGCTCGATGAACAGCAGCAGCTCTTCCGGACGACCGTCCACGAGTGGGTGGACAAGGAGGTGCCGAAGGAGTGGGCGCGGGAGCTGGAGCGCGACGAGCACCACTTCCCGCACGCCCTGTGGGACAAGTTCACCGATGCCGGGTTCCACGGGATCGGTCTGCCCGAGGAGTACGGCGGCCAGGGCGGCGACATCCTGACCCAGATGATCCTGGCCCGCGAGCTGTCCCGGTCCCTGGCCGGGCTGACCTGGGTATGGGGGATCACCTCCTTCGCCGGAGGTAAGTCCGTCGGTCTCTACGGCACGGAGGAGCAGAAGCGCCGCCACCTCACCGCGATCGCCGAGGGTCGGGAGAAGTGGGCGATCGGCTTCACCGAGCCCGGAGGCGGCACCGACCTGCTGGGCGGAATGCGGACGCATGCGAAGAAGGTCGACGGCGGGTGGGTGGTCAACGGCCAGAAGACGTGGAGCTCGATGTCACACGTCGCGGACTACATCCTGTTGCTGGCCAGGACCGACCAGTACACGGAGAAGCGGCATCAGGGTGTCTCGCTGTTCATGCTGCCGACCCGCAGCGAGGGCCTGACGATCCGGGAGATCCCGAAGCTCGGGATGCGCGCGTTGGGCTCGTGCGAGGTGTACCTCGACGATGTGTTCATCCCGGAGGAGAACCTCCTCGGCGAGGAGAACAACGCCTGGTACATGTTGCTGCCGACGCTGAACAACGAGCGGATCATGCTCGCGTCGTTCTGCGTCGGGATCATGGACGGGGTGCTCGAGGACGCGCTGCGCTACGTCATGGAGCGCGAGGCCTTCGGCGGTCCGATCGGCAGGTTCCAGGCGCTGCAGCACCACATCGCGAACATCGCCATGTGGCGTGACCAGGCCGAGCTGATGGTCAACCGCGCCGCGTGGCTCCAGTCGCTGGGCCGGTCCTGCCGTCAGGAGGCCAACATGGCCAAGGTCGTGGCGTCGGAGCTCGGTGGTCAGGCCGCCGACCTGGGCCTGCAGATCCTCGGGGGCATGGGCTACTCGGCCGAGACGGACATGCAGCGCTACTGGCGCGACGTCCGGCTGTTCCGGATCGGGCCGGTGACCAACGAGATGGCGCGCAACGGCATCGCCGAAGGCCTCGGGCTTCCCCGATCCTTCTCTTGACCGTCCGGCCGAGAGAGGACGATGGAGGGCTCGACCATGGTCATCCGGGTGACGACGCTCGGCGATCTCGTCGATGAGCAGGCCGCACGGACGAACGGGGACGCCCTGGTGATGCCGGGAGTCCGCTACACCTATCCCGAGCTGTCCGCCGAGACCGACCGGTTCGCCGCGAGCCTGCTGTCCCTCGGCGTCGGGAGGGGCCACAAGATCGGCATCCTGATGCCGAACATCCCGGACTACGTCATCGCCCTGATCGCGATCGCGAAGCTGGGTGCGGTGGCGGTTCCGATCAACGGGCGTTTCAAGGCACACGAGCTGACCCACGTCATCCGCCATGCCGACATCTCCGTGCTGCTGGTCGCCTCCGACCCCGACGGCACGGACTACGCGGAGCTGATCGCCGAGGTGATCCCGCCCCTTGCGGGCTCCGTGCCCGGTGGCTTCTCCTCCGGATCAGACCCCGAGCTGCGTGCCGTCGTCGACTTCTCGGGCCGGACGCCCGGCCGCTCGCCCGCGCGGAGTTCGACGCCGCGGCCGCGGGAACCCCGATCGACCTGGTCCGGACGCTGCAGCAGCGCGGGTCCGGGACGCCGCGCTGCTGATGTACACCTCCGGGACGACCGCGCGCCCGAAGGGATGTCTGCTCACCCACGAGGCGGTGGTGCGACAGGCCGAGAACGTCGCGCGCACGCGGTTCCTGCTGGCCGATGGGGAGGCCTTGTGGGACCCGCTGCCGCTGTTCCACTGCGGCGGGATCATCCCCATGCTGGGCTGCTTCTCCATGGGCGCGACGTACTGCCACGCCGGATTCTTCCGGGCCGATGAGTCCCTTCGCATGATGGCCGAGGAACGCTGCACGGTCCTCTATCCGGCGTTCGAGACCATCTGGCTGGCCATTCTGCAGCACCCGGACTTCCGGACGACGGATCTGAGCGCGGTACGCGTCGTACAGAACATCGCCACTCCGGAGAAACTGGCCCAGTTCGAGGTCGCGATGCCGCACGCGCGCCAGGTGTCGTCGTACGGTTCCACGGAGTGCTCATCGAATCTGACCCTCCCCCTTCCCGATGATCCCTACGACATCCGGATGAAGACCCTCGGTCGTCCGGTCGACGGAATGGAGATCCGAATCGTCGACCCGGAGTCGGGGGAGGAGCTCGCCGATTTCTCGATGGGTGAGCTGTGCTTCCGCGGCTACTCGATGCTGGACGGATACTACCGGTTCCCGAGCAGACGTCCGACGAGCGCTATCTGGAGGTGCCGGCGGCGTTCATCCAGCTCGCCCCGGACGCCGTCCTGACCGAGGCGGAGGTGATCGAGTTCTGCGTCGGCTCGGTCGCCTCGTACAAGGTCCCCCGGTACGTCCGGTTCGTGGACGACTGGCCGATGTCCGGTACGAAGATCCAGAAGTTCGTCCTCCGGGAGCGGCTCGCCCGCGAGCTCGAGGGCCCCGGCAGCACGTCGGACGCGCCACCAACCGGCTGTTAGGTTGGGCGGGTGGTCAACAGGAGGCGGTCTCCGCGAGGCGACGCGGCCCCACCGTTTCGTAACGACGACGGACGGTGGCAGGAACTGCTCGACATCTCGGCCCGGATCTTCGCCCGGAAAGGATATCGGTCGACCACCCTCCAGGACATCGCCGACGAGTTCGGCGTGCTCAAGGGGAGTCTATACCATTACATCCGGAGCAAGGACGACCTCCTCTACGAGGTCGTCAAGTCCGTCCTGGACACCGGCCTCCGCAATCTCCGCGACCATGCGGACTCTCCGGATTCCGATGTCATCGACCGCATCCGGTCTGTTACCCGTGGTCATGTTCTGTACCTGATAGAAAATCTGGTCGCGACGACGGTTCTGCTGCACGAATTCGACCAGCTGTCGGAGCAGCATCAACGCGATCTGCCGATCCGCGAGTATCAGACGGTTCTGGAAGACCTCATCACCGGCGCGAAGGACGATTCCCGGCTGCGCGCCGACGTGGATCCGCAGCTCACGGCGCTCGCCGTCCTCGGCGCGACGAACTGGGTCTATCGCTGGTACCGGCCGGGCGGCTCCCGCAGCCCCGAGCAGATCGCCGACTACTTCGCCGATCTGCTCGTGGGCGGGCTACTGGTGCACGCGGAGCACGCGACGGCGACCGCCGTGCCGAGTCGGACAAGCTAGAGCGAGCCGCGGCGAGCCCCGCGAACCGGACCCGTGCGCGCCGGTCGTGCTCGAATGGACGGTGTGATCGCGCCGCACCGCACCGACCTGCTCGGACTCGTCGTCCACCCCTGGAAGGACGTGGCCGGATCCGTCGAGCGGGTGTTGCGCTGGGCGGGCGGGCACGGCGTCACGGTCCTGGCGCGGGCAGGTGACCGGGAGCGGATCGGGGCCGGCGCCGAGTACGTCGACGACGCGGAGCTCGTCGCCCGGGCCGACGGGGTGCTCAGCCTCGGCGGCGACGGGACCATGCTCGGCGCGCTGCGCCTGGTCGCCGCGCGGCCGGTGCCGGTGCTCGGGGTGAACCACGGCAACCTCGGCTTCCTCACCGAGACCGAGCCGGCGGACCTGGAGTCGACGCTGGGAAGGCTCGTCGAGGGCGACTTCTCCGTCGAGTCCCGGGGCGCGCTGCGGCTCGACCAGGACGGCCCCGAGGGAGATGGCGCAGAGGGAGACGGCCCTCAGGTGGATGGGACGGCGTTGACCGCGTTCAACGACATGGTGCTGCGCACCGCCACCCGGGGCGGGACGACGGCGGTGGACCTCGACGTCGCCGGGGAGCATTTCGGCCACTACCGCGCCGACGCCCTGGTCGTGTCCTCCCCGAGCGGCTCGACCGCCTACAACTACGCCGCGGGCGGGCCGGTGGTGTCGCCGTCGCTGCACGCGGTCGTCGTGACGCCGGTGGCGCCGATGTCCGGGATCAGCAGGCCGGTCGTGCTCGGGCCGGAGGAGACGATCGTGCTGACGCTGCCCCGCGACGCCCGCCCGGCCGTGCTGGAGGCGGACGGGGCCGAGCCGCGCGAGGTCGCCGCCGGGTCCGCGGTGCGGATCGACTACGTGCGCGACGCCGCCCGGATCGTGCGCCTGGACCCGGCCCGGCACGCCCGCCGCAGCCGGGTCAAGCTCAGCCTGCTGGACCTGCCGTTGCGCCCCGACCAGCTCCTCGAGCTGATCCCGGCCGACCTGCGCAACGCTCGCGGCCTCCCCGGCGGCATGCCGGGCGGCGAATCGGATCAGTAGACGTCGCGCAGGTAGCGCCGGTCCGCGCTGAGGCGCTTGATGTAGGCGCGGGCGCCGTCGTCGTCGAGGTTGCCGCGGCTGCGGGCGATGTCGTGCAGGGCCCGGTCGACGTCGCGGGCCATCCGCGCCGCGTCGCCGCAGACGTAGAGCTGCGCGCCGTCCTGCAGCCAGGCCCAGAGCTCGTGGCCGTGTCGGCGCATCAGGTCCTGCACGTAGATCTTCTGGCGCTGGTCGCGAGAGAACGCGGTGTCGAGGCGGTCGAGCAGGCCGTCGTCGCGCATGGCCTCCAGCTCGTCGCGGTAGTAGAAGTCGCTCGCGGCGTTGCGCTCCCCGAAGAACAGCCAGTTCGCGCCGGTGTGCCCGAGCTCGCGCCGCTCCTGCAGGAACGCGCGGAACGGGGCGATGCCGGTCCCCGGCCCGATCATGATCATGGGTGTCGTCGACCCGGACGGCGGCCGGAAGTGCGCCGAGCGCTGCACGAACACCGGGATGTCGACGTCGCGGCCGCGGTCGGCCAGGAACGTCGAGCAGACGCCCGTGCGTGCCTTGCCCTGGTGTTCGTAGCGGACCGTGGCCACGGTCAGATGCACCTCGTCCGGGGTCACCTTCGGGCTCGAGGAGATCGAGTACAGCCGCGGCACCAGCGGCTTGAGCACGCCGAGCCACTCGTCGAGGTCGGCCCGGACCCCGAACTCGGTGAGCAGGTCCATCGACTGCCGTCCCCACAGCCAGCGCTGCAGGTTGATCGTGTTGCCCGGTCGCAGCAGCGTGTTCAGCTCGTGGCGCCCGGCCCGTTCCTTGACGAAGCGCAGCAGGTCGGGGGTGATCCGCAGGATCTCCAGGTGCTCGCGCGCGGCCTCGCGCAGCGACACCTCGCCCGGCCCGTCGAGGGTGACGACGGCCTCCGGGTCCAGGCCGGTCGCGCCCAGCCACTCGTCGACCGCGCCCTCGCCGTTCCTCGGCCAGACGCCGAGCGCGTCCCCGGCCTCGTAGCGGAACTCCGGGTCGCCGAGGGTGAACCCGAGCTGCCGGACGTCCTTGGCGGAGCGCTCGTGGTTCAACGTCCGGTTGGTCACCAGCCTGGTCGGTAGCGGGTTGTTGCGGCCGTACCCGTCGTCCGCGCGTCGTGCCCGAGGGACGGTCGGGCCGGGCCCCGGGACGGGCGCTGAGCCGTGCGCGGATATCGCTGTCGGAGCAACGATTTCCGCGCACGAGGGTGTCGGGGCCTCGTCGAGCAGCGAGCGGACCGCGCCCAACCAGGTGTCGACCGGAGCCGAGTCACCCGGCTCGCAGTCCACCCGCTCGATCATCCGGGTCGCGCCCAGCTCGGCCAGGCGCGCGTCGAGGCGCCGGCCGTGCCCGCAGAAGTCGTCGTAGCCGGAGTCTCCGAACGCCAGGACGGCGAACCGGGTGCCCGGCAGCGGAGGGGCATCGGCGCCCTCGATCGCGGTCCAGAACGCGGTGCCGTTGTCCGGGGCGTCGCCGTCGCCGAACGTGCTGGTGACCACGAGCAGCGTCGGCATCGACGGCAGCCGGGCCGGGTCGACGTCGTCCATCCCGATCAGCTCGACCGCGAGCCCCGCCTCGCGCAGCCGCCCGGCGACGTCCAGGGCGTGCTCCTCGGCGTTGCCGGTCTGCGAGGCCCAGGCCACGACGACCGGCGCCGACGGCTCGGGCTCGGCGACCGCCGTCACGCCGGCGGCGCGGCTGAAGCGGCCGGCCAGCATGCCGTCGACCCAGGCGCGGTGCGCCGCGTCGAACGGGGCGCTCGACGGCAGGACCGGGACACCGGGGGAGTCCTCGGCGGGCAGCGACCAGAGGAAACCCCGCAGGTAACCGGCCTCGGTCTCGTTGAACGACGGCGGACCGAGTGGCCCGTCCAGCCCGAGTGCCGCGGCCAGCGGGCTCCCGCTCCCCTCTACCGCGGCCCCCGACGATTGGTCGGACACGGCACCGGCGGGGAGCGCGACACCGGCTCCCCGGTCGGCGGTCCCCGGGGCGGCGGGTTCCGGCGCCGCTCCCACCCGTATCAGCGTCACCGCGCAGACCTTGAACTCCGGCTGGTACGACGTCGGGTCGACGGCGTCGTGGGTGACGGCGTTGATCGCCAGGTACTCGCCGAACGCGTCGTTCCAGTGGAACGGGGCGAAGCAGCTCCCGGGCTGCACACGGTCGGTGACCGAGGCCGGCAGCACGGCCCGCCCGCGTCGCGACGCCACCTCGACCCGGTCGGTGTCGACGATCCCGAGCCGCGCGGCGTCGTCCGGGTGGATCTCCACGAACGGCCCCGGGTGCAGCTTCGCCAGCGTCGCGACCTTGCCGGTCTTGGTCAGGGTGTGCCAGTGGTGCTGCAGCCGGCCGGTGTTGAGCAGGAACGGATAGCCGTCGTCGGGCATCTCGGCGGCCGGCATGTGCGGGCGCGGGAAGAACACGGCCCGTCCGCTGGGCGTCGCGAAGGTCGGTCCGTCCGGGCCTGCGTAGCGGATCGGGTTGCGGCCGTCAACGCTCTCGTCGCCGGGCGGGCTCGGCCACTGGACGGGCGTGTTGCGCAGACGTTCGTATGACACGCCCCGCAGGTCGTAGCCGGTGCGCGGGTTGGCGAAGCCGCGGATCTCGTCGAAGACCTCCTCCGCGGATCCGTAGGTGAACGCGTCGGCGTAGCCCATCTCGCAGGCGATCCGGGCGATGATCTGCCAGTCCGGCAGCGCCTCGCCGACCGGGTCGACGGCCTGTTCGGTCAGCGTCAGCGTGCGCTCCGAACTGATCGTGACCTGCGTGGACTCGGCCCACAACGCGGCCGGGAGCAGCACGTCGGCGTAGGCGGTGGTCTCGGTGTCGGTGAACGCGTCCTGGGCGATCACCAGATCGCAGGCCTCCAGCCCGTCCAGGACGGTGCGCCGGTTCGCGACCGAGGCGACCGGGTTCGTGCAGATGATCCAGCAGGCCTTGATCTGCCCGTCGGCCATCCGCTCGAACATGTCGACGGTGCCGGTGCCGACCTCCGTGGACAGCCGGCCTTCCGGCAGGTCCCAGGCCTGCTCGACGAACGCGCGGTCGTCGGCGTCGAGCACCGAGCGCTGCCCGGGCAGGCCGGGTCCCATGTAGCCCATCTCGCGCCCGCCCATGGCGTTCGGCTGCCCGGTCAGCGAGAACGGGCCGCTGCCGGGGCGGCAGATCGTGCCGGTGGCCAGGTGCAGGTTGCACACGGCGTTGGTGTTCCAGGTGCCGTGGGTGCTCTGGTTGAGCCCCATCGTCCAGCAGGTCATCAGGTTGCCGGCGGTGCCGATCCAGTCCGCGGCGCGGCGGACGTCGTCGGCGTCTAGGCCGGTGAGCTCGGCGACCACCGACGGCGGGTAGTCGGCGAGGAACTCCGGCATCGTGTCCCAGCCCTGTGTGCGCGCGGCGACGAACTCGGTGTCGACGTGCCCGTTGTCCACGACCAGCGCGAGCAGCCCGTTGAGCAGGGCCAGGTCGGTGCCGGGCCGGATCGGCAGGTACAGGTCGGCCTTGTCGGCGGTCGCGGTGCGCCGCGGGTCGACGACTATCAGCTTCGCGCCCGCCCGGACCCGTTCCATCATCCGCAGGAACAGGATCGGGTGGCAGTCGGCCATGTTCGAGCCGATCACCAGGAACACGTCGGCGTGGTCGAGGTCGTCGTAGGAGCCGGGCGGGCCGTCCGCGCCGAGCGACTGCTTGTAGCCGGTGCCGGCGCTGGCCATGCACAGCCGCGAGTTGGACTCGATCAGGTTCGTCCCGACGAAGCCCTTGGCCAGCTTGTTCGCCAGGTACTGGGCCTCCAGCGACATCTGCCCGGAGACGTAGAACGCCAGCGCGTCCGGGCCGTGGGTGTCCACGATCGCGCGCAGCCGGCGCGCGGTCTCGGTGATCGTCTCGTCGACGCCGCGGGGTTCCGGTTCGGCGCCGCGCTCGCGGCGGACGTGTCCGGTCTCCATCCGGCCGCCTGCGGCGAGCATGTCGGCGCTGGTCGCACCCTTGGTGCAGAGCCGGCCACGGTTGGCCGGGTGTTCCTTGTCGCCGGCGGCGCGCAGGACCGAGCGGGTACCGGTGCCGGGATCGGTGCCGATCTCCAGCACGATGCCGCAGCCCACTCCGCAGTACGAGCAGGCGGCCTTCACGGTGGTGCGGTCCATGGGGTCGATGCAACGTGACCGGTGTTTCCGTCCTGTGACAGCGCGGTCACCGGGCCCGGTCGGGCTCATCACATCGCCCGGTGACGGCGGAGAGCCCGTCGACGTCGGTTCCCCGCAGCCCGCGTACCGCCGGACCGTGGTCAGCTGTCTTCGCGAACGCAATGCGTCGCAGTACACTTGGGAGGTGGCGTGGAGGGAGATCCGAAGGAGGGCCACCGACCATGAACAAGCAGAAGACCGACGAACTGCGCGATCACTACGACACCACTGACACGAGCGACCAGATGGACGGTGGCACGTGGGAAACCGACGTGGACCCCAACCCGATGGTCACCACGTCGCTGCGCCTACCCAAGGACGTCCTCGACTGGGTCCGCGAGCAGGCTGCCGAACAGCACACCAAGCCCACCGCCTTGATCCGGCAGTGGATCGAGCAGCGGCAAGCGATCAGCCGCAGGCCGCACAAGCTGGTCACGGGAGGGCGTCCGGCGGAACTCGAGGAGCGACTGCAGCGCCTCGAACAAGCCGTGTTCGAGGGCAGCGAGGATCTGGTCCAGGCTCCTCGTCACCCGATCGACTAGGTCCCACATCTGTGCCGCAGCACTGCGGTTCACGCAGGTCAGCCTCTGGGCATCACGCGCCCTACGCGACGGCGGGAGCTCGGTTCCCGCCGATGGGCTCGATGTCGTGCTCGAGGGCGAGGCCGAGCAGGTCACCGACAACGGCGAGCTCGAGCCGATCGTCGCGGCGTTCGCAACGAAGTACGGCACCGAGATCTGGGACTTCGTGGTCCGCGACGGCATGTTCAGCCACCGCAGGGCCGGCGGACGCGCCCTGGTCTTCCGCGTGCGCCCGGTCCGCGGGCTCGGCTTCCGTAAAGGCGGTCTGTCCAGCCAGACAACCTGGCACTTCCCGACCGAGGAGCGGCGCCCGCGGCGTCAGGTCGCGGGCGTCTCCTCGTGCTCGGCATAGCTGCCGAAGTAGATGATGGTCAGCAGTGTGAAGATCAGGGCCTGGATGGCGCCGACGAACATGTCGAACAGCTTCCAGCCCGCGTTCGGCAGCCACAGCAGGTAGGCCGGTAGCAGTCCGATCACCGAGACCATGATCCCACCGGCGAAGATGTTGCCGAACAGCCGCAGGGCCAACGAGACCGGGCGCGAGAAGTGCGTCGTGATGAACTCGCTCCAGGCCATCGCGGCGTAGGGCTCGATCAGGTGCCGGCCGTAGCGGCGGGGCGAGCGGCGGATCGCCCAGACGTGTAGCCAGAGGAACACGACGAGCGTCATCGCGTAGGCGAGGTTCACGTCCGCGGTCGTCGCCGGGAGCACGTGCTCGGTGGGCAGCGCGGCCAGCCAGTTGCAGGTCAGGATGAATGCGAACAGCGTGACGCAGAACCCGATCAGCCCGGCCGGCGCGTCCCGGCCCAGCGCGTCGCGGACCTGGCCCTGGATCCACCCGACCAGCACCTCGAGCACCACCTGGATCCGGGTCGGGCGCCCGGCCGTGGCCCGGTGCGCCACCCAGAGCCCGATCCCGGCCACCAGCGAGCCGGCGATCAGCGTCGCCAGGATCGTGTCCAGGTTGAACGTGAGTCCGGCGCGCTCGACCGTCCAGTGCTTCCCCGGCTCGATCCCCTCGGCGACTACGACGTTCGCGAACAGACTAAGTACCCACACCTGGCCGTCGCGCTCTCCGGGCCGCCGCCGGCCGAGCCGGAGTCGCAGGACGACCGCCTCGCCCGGGTCCTCGCTCTCGTCCTGGACGGGCTGCTCCCGGAGTAACCGCGCGGGGTCGTGGGGTGGGGCTCAACCCTGATCACCGTTCGGGCCGCCCGCCGGGTGCCGCTGCGCAGGCCGGGTCTGCCAGGCTGTGAACCAGTCCGCCGAGGGGTCCGGGAGTGGTTCGATGTCCGACGTGCCGACACCCTCGCTGACCACGAGCCTGTGGAACCTGGGCACGACGATGGTCGGGACCGCGGTGCAGATCGGCCGGCAGGTCCCGGCGCTGCTCGCGGAGGCACCGCGCGCCGTCGAGGCACTGCCCGGCGTACTCGCCGAGCTGGGCACGCTGCCGCGTCGGGTGGCCGGGGTGAACGCGGCCCTCGCCGCTCTGGCGCCGGTGCTCGCCGACGTGCTGGGTCGCGTCACCTACCTGGCCGACGACGCCGAGGTCGTCGACCGGGTCGACCGGCTCACCACCGCCGTGATCGAGCTGGCGGGGGCGGTGGAGCCTCTGCGGGAGCTGGCCGGAGCCCGCGAGGACCTGTCCACCCTGGCCGGGGCCGTCGAGCCTCTGCGGGAGCTGGCCCGAGCCCGCGAGGACCTGTCGACGCTCTCCGGTGCGGTGGCCCCGCTGACCGAGCTGGCGCTGGCTCGGGAGGACATCGCCGTGCTCGCCGGCGCCGTCGCCCCGGACGGGCCGGTGCCGCGGATCGCCGCCGCGGTCGACGACCCGACGGGGGCACCGGCCGTCGGGGCGGAGTCCCCGCGCCTGGTCACCCTCGACGTCAGCCTGGCCCGCGCGGCCGACCAGCTCGCGACCGTCGCCCCGGACCTGCGCTCGGTCGCGGCCCGGATCGACGCGCTGGACCGCCAGATCGGTGTCCTCGCCGATGCGCTCGCCCCGCTGCAGGGCACGACCGAGCGGATCGGCCGCATCGTCGACCGGTTCCCGGACCGGTCCCGGCGGGGCCTGACCACCTGAGCATCCTCCTGGATCACTGCATCCAGACCGTCTTGGCGTTGACGAACGACTGCGGCCCGAAGTCGGCGAGCTCGCGCCCGTAGCCGGAGTTCTTAGCCCCGCCGAAGGGCACCTCGGCCGTCGACCCGGGTGAACTTGTTGATGTACATCATCCCGGTCTCGACCTCGTTGACGAACCGCTCCTGCTCCGCCGCGTCCTGGGTCCAGGCGCTGCCGCCGAGGCCGAACGGGGAGTCGTTGGCGATCCGGATCGCGTCGTCGACGTCGCGGGCGCGAAAGATCATCGCGACCGGGCCGAACAGCTCCTCGCGGTAGGCGGGGGCGTTCTCCGGGATGTCGGTGAGCACTGAAGGCGGGTCGTAGTAGCCCTGCCCGCCGAGCGGCTTGCCGCCGCGCAGGAAGGGTGCGCCGGCGGGGGCGGTCCCGAGCTCGGCGAGCCGCCCGATCAGGACGGGGATCCGGTCGGCGATCTCGCCCATGGTCGTCATCGTGACGGTGCGGGTGATCCCGACGTAGGGCTGCTCGGTGCGCTCGACGACCTGGGGTGTCGGAAGTGTCTGCATGACACGTCCGACCGCGGGGGGCACGCAGAATCATCGGGTGTGCCCTGTTGATCGATCAGTGTGGGAACTTCCGGGCCACCGGTGGCCACAATCTTCCCACAAGTATCGATCACGAACCGGGGACGCGGACGTCGGCAGGTGACCAGGCCTGCCCGGCCCGCAGCGCCGCGAGCCCGGGCCAGACTACGCTCATCAGCTGGGCGGCGAGGTCGTCCGGGGTCCCGCTGCCGCCGTCGAAGTACCAGTCGGCGAGCCCTTCCGCGGCGCCGACCAGCGTCGAGGCCACCGGGAGCGCCGCCGCCGGGGCGACCGACTCGTCGGCCAGCAGCTCCGCGACGCGGGTGACGATCCGGCTGCGCGCGGAGAACACCTCCTCGGCGAACGTCCCGGCGCGGGCCTGCCGGTAGAGCACCGTCCATCCCTCGCGGTGCGTGGTGACGGTGGTGAAGAACGCGCGCAGCCCGCGGAACAGCCTCGTCTCCGGGGCGGTGTCGCCGACGAGGTCGCCGGTCGCGGACACCGAGGTGAGCAGGCGATCGGCCTCGCGCCGGATGCAGCGGGCGAACAGCTCCTCCTTCGACCCGCCGCCGTGCGTGTAGACCATCGGCTTCGAGACGCCGGCCTCGTCGGCGACGGCGTCCATCGACGCGTCGTGGAAGCCGCTGCGGGCGAACACCCGCGCCGCGGCGTCGAGTACCTGGCGTTCCCGCTGCTCGGGGGGCAGGCGTCGACGGGGGGTGGACATGCCTTGCACATTAGCTACTCACGCGTAAAGTAGCGATCGTCCAACCTGGTACCTCTGGTACCGGATATCCCACGGTGAGGTGGATGCCGCGATGGCCGACACGGTCGACGTCAACGAGCTGGGTCGCAGCGTCGACCCGAAGTCGCTGTCCGACGAGCAGCTGATCGGGACCCTCACCGTCGCGCTGCGCGACGGGGACCCGGCCGACGTCGACCCGTCGCTGTTCGCACGACTGGTGCAGAGCGCGTCGAAGGCGCAGCTGTCCACCGTGATGTCCTCGGACGTCCGGCGCGACGTGCTGGAGGCGATCTTCGGCCGGATGAGCGAGTTCTACTCCTCGTCGGGTGCGAGCGGGAAGCGTCAGGTCGTGCACTGGCACATCGAGGACGGCACGGAGCTCGACAGCTTCCAGGCCGTGCTGGCCGACGGCGCCTGCACCGTCCACGCACGGTACCGAAGAGGAGTACCGCACGGCGCTGACCATGCCGGGCGTCGAGTTCCTCAAGGTCGTCACGAACAACGCCAGCCCGGTCACGCTGTTCATGACCCGCAAGCTCAAGATCTCCGGCGACGTCAGTTTCGCGACGGCCCTGCAGAAGATGTTCACAATCCCGTCTGCCTGACGAGAAAGACGTCCCGATGGTCTCGTTCGAACTGTCCGAGGAGCACCGTGAGCTGCGCGAATGGGTGCACGGGTTCGCCGCCGACGTCGTCCGCCCGGCCGCCGCCGAGTGGGACGAGCGGGAGGCGACCCCGTGGCCGATCCTGCAGGAGGCCGCGAAGATCGAGCTCTACAACTTCGAGACGCTGGCCTCGTTCTGGGGTGACGAGTCCGGGTTGTCGATGCCGCTGGTGAACGAGGAGCTGTTCTGGGGCGACGGCGGCATCGGGATGGCGATCTTCGGGACGACGCTGGCGGTGGCCGGCATCTTCGCCTCCGGCACTCCGGACCAGATGGTCGAGTTCATCCCGCAGTGCTACGGCGACGCCGCGAACCCGAAGGTCGGCGCGTTCTGCTCGTCGGAGCCCGAGTCCGGCTCGGACGTCGGGGCGATGCGGACCCGCGCCGTCTACGACGAGGCCTCCGACCAGTGGACGCTGTCCGGGCAGAAGGCGTGGGCGACCAACGGGGGCATCGCGAACCTGCACGTCGTGCAGGCGGTCGTGGACCCGGCGCTGGGCACCAAGGGCCAGGCCGCGTTCGTCGTCCCGCCCGGAACGCCCGGCCTGGAGTCCACCCGCAAGATCAAGAAGATGGGCCTGCGGGCCTCGCACACCGCGGACGTCTTCCTCGACGACGTCGTGGTGCCCGGCAACTGCCTGCTCGGCGGCAAGGACAAGCTCGACGAGCGCCTGGCCCGCGCCCGCGAGGGCAAGAAGTCCCAGGGGTCGGCCGCGATGCAGACGTTCGAGCTGTCCCGCCCGACCGTGGGCGCGCAGGCGATCGGCATCGCCCGCGCCGCCTACGAGTACGCGCTGGAGTACGCGATGCAGCGGTCGACCTTCGGCCGCCCGATCATCGACAACCAGTCGATCGCGTTCACCCTCGCCGACATGCTGACCGAGATCGACGCGGCCCGGCTGCTGGTGTGGCGCGCGGCCTGGATGGGGCGCAACAACGTCGCGTTCACCGCCGGTGAGGGATCCATGTCCAAGCTCAAGGCGGGCCGGGTCGCGGTGTGGTCGACCGAGCGGGCGATCCAGATCCTGGGCGGTGCCGGCTACTCGCGCGAGCACCCGGTGGAGCGGATGCACCGGGACTCGAAGATCTACGACATCTTCGAGGGCACCGAACAGATCCAGCAGCTCGTGATCGCCCGCGCGATCTCCGGGCGGCACATCGCCTGAGTTCCCCGTCGGCACCACCACACCCCCGCCGTGACGACCGGCATGCCGCGGTGGACCGGTGCCGAGTCGTGGTTCTCCGGCAACGGGTTCGCCGACAACCGCGACCTCGCGCAGGACCTGGTGACCACGACCTACCGGCCCTGATCGGTCTCCGGCCGCCGGGCGAATGCCGGTTTCACGTGGAACGACCTCCCGATCCGGCCTCGAGCACCGCCTGTGTCTGGGTGGTCCGGCAGACCGGCCGCCCCTGATCGTCGGTGACGTCGGTCTGCACGACGACCGACGTCCGTCCGCGGTGCACGACGGTGGCGGTCGCCGTCAGCGTCCCGGAGCGGGCGGCGCGGAACAGCGTCGTGTGCGACGTCGTGGTGGCGGTCGTCGCGCCGTCCGGGAGCCCGAGGAAGGCGCACAGCGCCCCGGTCGAGTCGGCCAGCGTCATCAGTGCGCCGCCGTGCATCAGCCCGCCCGCCGTGCACAGGTCGGGACGCCACTCCAGGTGTGCGACGACGGTCTGCGCGGAGGCGCTCGGGACCGTCATGCCCAGGCCTGCGGCGAACGGCATCGAGGCGACCAGGGCCGCCGGATCGGGGTGCTGGGGATCGGACACGGCATTCCTCCGGGGTCGACGAGAACCATGATCGAGCACGGGATCCGGCCTGGCGATTACCCGGAAGGTCATCGTCGGCGACCGTGCCGCCGCCCGGCCGGTGCGTACCCGGGGCCTCGGAAGATCGTTCCACCTGATGACGGTGGTGTGCGAGGGATAGGCGGGACGACGATGTCCGTGCGCAGGGCGACGGTGGTGCTGGCGACGACGGTGGCCTGCGTGCTCGCCGCGGTGGGGACCGGTGCGGTGGCCCACGCCGACGAGTCCGGGCCGGAGCTGAGCGTCCCGTCCGCCGATCTCGAGAACAGCCTGACCTGCCACGGCGACCTCGCCTCCGGTGACCGCGCCCCGGTGCTCCTCGTCCCCGGCACCACGCTGGCGCCCGACGTGAACTTCGACTGGAACTACGGGCCGGCGTTCGACGCCCGTGACCAGGCCTACTGCTGGGTGGAGCTGCCCGGCAACGCGATGGGCGACATCGGAGTCGCCGGCGAGTACGTCACGAACGCGATCCGCACGATGCACGCCGACGCCGGGCGGAAGATCGACGTCGTGGGGTTCAGCCAGGGCGGCATGGTGCCGCGCTGGTCGCTGAAGTTCTGGCCCGACACCCGGGACGCCGTGCGGGACGTGGTCGGGATCGACCCCTCGAACCACGGCACGCTCGACGCCTACCCGGTCTGCGCACCTGGGTGTGCACCGGCGTTCTGGCAGCAGCAGAGCGGGTCGCGTTTCCTGGACGCGCTCAACGACGGTGGCGAGACGTTCGCCGGGATCGACTACACCGTCGTCTACACCCCGACCGACGAGGTCGTGGTCCCGAACCTGCCGCCCGCGCCGAGCTCCGAGCTGCGCACCGGGGACGGGACGATCTCGAACATCTCGACCCAGCAGATCTGCCCGGTGCACGTCGCCGAGCACCTCACGATGGGCTCCACCGACCCGGTCGGGTACGCCGTCGTCGTCGACGCGCTCGACCACGACGGGCCGGCCGACGCCCGGCGGATCGCCCGCTCGGTGTGCGCGGCCCCGCTGATGCCGGGTGTCGACCCGGTGGCGCTGCCGGCGAACGAGGCCCGGTACGTCGGGCAGGTGGCGACGACGCTGGCCACCTACCCGCACGTCCTGGCCGAGCCGCAGCTGCGCGGGTACGCGAGGTAGACGGGGTCCTGAGCGCGCAGCCTGCGCCTGCGGGCCCCGCCCCGGCGCGCGGTGCCGGGCGCGGTGTGAGGATGGACCGCACCGGGCGATCACAGCGCGTCCGGTCCGGGTCCGTACGTGTGGCCCGGTTCCGTGCTGCGAGGAGGACCCACCGTGCCGAGCCTGACGTTTCGCGGCCGCACCTGGACCCGTGACCGAGCCATGGTGATGGCGATCGTGAACCGGACGCCGGACTCGTTCTACGACCACGGCGCGACGTTCGCCGAGCAGGCCGCGCGCGACGCCGTCACCGCGGCCGTCCGGGAGGGCGCCGATGTGATCGACATCGGAGGTGTGCCGGCCAGCCCCGGCTCCGAGGTCACCGAGCAGGACGAGATCGACCGGGTGGTGCCCACCGTGGCGTGGGTGCGCGCACAGTTCCCGGACGTCGTGATCAGCGTGGACACGTTCCGCGCCGGGCCCGCCGACGCGGCCTGCGCGGCCGGCGCCGACCTGGTCAACGACAACTGGGCGGCCGCCGACCCGGGCATCCTCGATGTCGCCGCGCGCTACGGCGCCGGATACGTCAGCGCGCACACCGACAACGTCGCCCCGCGCACCGAGCCGCACCGCCCGCGCTACCACGACGTCGTCGCGTCGGTGCTGGAGCAGACCACCGGGCTGGCCGAGAAGGCCGTGGCCGCCGGCGTGCCGCGGGCCGGGATCATGATCGATCCGGCGATCGACTTCTCGAAGAACACGCTGCACAGCCTGGCCGTGCTGCGCGAGATGGACCGGATGGTCGCGACCGGATGGCCGGTGCTGCTGGCGATGTCGAACAAGACCGTGGTCGGCGAGTCGCTGGACGCGCCGCTGGGTGAGCGGGTGATCGGCACCCTGGCCGCGACCGCGCTGGCCGCGGACCGGGGCGTCGCGATGGTGCGCGCGCACCAGGTCGGGGCGACCCGCCAGACGCTGGAGATGGTGGCCACCGTGCGCGGTGAGCGGAACCCGTCGCGAGCCGTGAGACTGCTGGCGTGATCCACCAGATCTGGCCGACGCACGATGCCGGGCCGCTCGGTCCGGACCAGCTCGAGGAGCTCTACCGCTACCCGGACGACCGCACCCGGATCGTCGTGAACTTCGTGTCCAGCGCGGACGGCGCGGTCACCGTGAACGGCATCGCCGCCGGCCTGGGCACACCGCCGGACCGCGAGGTGCTCGACCTGGGCACCGACCTCGCCGACGTCGTGCTCGTCGGGGCCGGCACCGCGACCGTCGAAGGGTTCACCGGCGTCCGGCCGGACGAGCGGGCCACCCGGCGCCGGGCTAGGTTCGGGCTGCGTGAGCACGCGGTCACCGCCGTGGTCACCGGGTCCGGACGGTCCCTGGCCGTCGACTCCCCGGTGATCACCGACGCCCTCGTCCGGACGATCGTGTTCACCTGCGAGTCGGTGCCGGCGGATCTGCGCGCGGGTTGGTCCGCCGCCGGAGCCGAGGTCGTCTGCCTGGGCACCGACGAGGTGGACCTGGCGCGTGTGGTGACCGAGCTGGCCCGGCGCGGGCTGCACCGGATCAACTGCATGGGCGGGCCCAGGCTGTTCGGCAGCCTCGCCGAGGCGGGCCTGGTCGACGAGCTGCGGCTGACGCTGGCGCCGTTCCTGGTCTCCGGTGAGGCCGGCCGGATCGCGCGCGGGGCCGGGATGGACCCGGCACGCCTCGAGCTGATCTCCGTGGTGACCGACGACGACACGCTGCTGATGCGCTACCGCGTCCGGGAGTCCTCGTCAGCCAGACGAGAACCCCTCCGCCGGTGACGGGGGGTCATCGGGAGTCACCGGACTCAGTGCCCGGTCGTGCTCGGTCGTGCTGCAAGATGCAGGGGTGCCCCTGCCCGCGAACACGCTGACCGACGGCGTGGTCGTGATCAGCCCGCTGCAGTGGCAGGACATCGAACCGCACCTGGCCGGCGAGGACGCCGAGCTGGTGCGGTGGCTGCAGGGCGGCTCCGGCACCCGGGCCACCGTGCAGGCGCACGTGCGCCGCTCGATCGAGCGCTGGATCGCCGACGGGCCGAAGCTCAGCTTCGGGATCCGGCTCGACCAGGGTGCGACGCTGGCCGGGACGATCGACGCCGACCACGACCCGCAGCCCGGCTCGCGGCGGGCGAACCTCGCCTACGGGATCTACCCGCAGTTCCGCCGGCGGGGCCTGGCCACCCGGGCGGTGCTGCTGGCAGCGCGCTACCTGTCCGAGCGTGGCGACATCGACCGGATCTGCATCGACGTCGACACGGCCAACACGGCCTCCTCCGGGGTCGCGCTGCGGGCCGGGTTCCGGTTCCTGACTCACGTCTCCGACGACGAGGACGACTTCGACCGCTACGAGCTGGTCGTGCGCACGCCGCCGGGATCCGCGCCCGGGTTCCCCCCGCCCGGGCTCCCCCCGCGACGCTGACGACCCGCCGCGCGGGCCGATCTGTCCCGTCCCCGCACGCGACACG
>JAKDNL010000529.1 GCA_030451825.1 Pseudonocardia sp.
TTTTCCGACCGCCGGAGGTGTGTGGTGCCTCTGACGTCGACCTTAACGTCGCGTGCATGTCAGCCAGGTGGATGTTGTGCCAGCGTGTCGCGCGCGGGGATGACGTAGCCGTCGGTGGAGGTGGCGGGAAGCTTCCGGCCTGGGTCGAGGAGCTGTGACTCGAGGTCGGCGATTCGTCGGTCGAGGAACCGGGTGTTGGACCGAGCGGCCTTGAGCCGTTCGTCGAGGGCTTGGTTGGTCTCGTCGAGCTGCCGGATGCGCTGCTTGAGAGTGGTGTTCTCGCTGGTCAGCCGTTGGACCCCGTCGTGAGACCAGCTGTGTTCCAGGTCGCGGAGCCGGCCCATGAGCTCGGCGATCTGTGCACGATGCTGGAGGACCTCGCGGTTGGCTGCGGTCAGGGCGGACTCGGCGTTGAGGGCGCGTTCGCGCCAGGAGGTGTCCTGCGCGGCGGCGTCGTGCCGGGCTGCCCGCTCGGTCCGGCCCGTCTCGGCGCTGGCCCTGATGGCGTCGTCGACGAGGCGGCGGGCGTGGGAGTTCTCGTAGAGGAACGTGCGGGACACCCCGGCTCGGTGCCCGACCCCGCGGACGGTGAGGCGGGTGCCGTCGCGACGCATCTGGCGCAGCGCCTCGGTGACCTCGCGCAGCAGCCGCGCGGTGTGCTGCTGGCGGGCCAGAATGGCGGCGGCGGTGCGGGCGGTCGGCTCGGTCGGGTTCACCCGATGTCCTCGACGAGGTCCTGGCCGCCGGTGGCCGCGGGGTCCTCGGCGTCGTGGTGGGTGGCGAGGTCGGTGGCCCGGAACGCGGTGGCCCAGATCCGTTGGAAGTAGTCCTGCGGGCCGCGCAGGTCCATCGCGAGGGCGTCGTCGAGCAGCCCGATCCCGGCCAGGGCCTTCTCCAGGCCGTCGATGGCGCGGGCGGTGGGCGCGAACACCTGGTGCAGGTAGTCCGCGGTGGTGTCGTCGGGTGCGCGTTCGGCGATCGAGGTCCACTGCTCGCGTTTGCGGCGCCAGTAGAGCAGGTCCGCGCCGGAGAGCACGAACTTGTCGCAGTTGTGGCAGTCGAGGTTGAACGGGCAGGCCCCGCCCGCGACGACGGGTTGGAAGGTGCAGAATCCGCCCTCGGCCGGTGTGCTGCGCCGCGACAGGTCCAGCGCGAGCGCCTGGGCCTGTTCGCGGGTCATGCCGGTGGCGCCGGTGGACAGGACCTCGCCGGGCTGCGCCGCTCCGGGGCCGGTGACCCAGACGCTGTTGAGCACGTCGTCGAGGTCGGTCATGGCGATCTTGATGTAGTGCTCGCTCATCCGTTCGGAGACGTGGCCGAGGTAGCGGCGGATGTGGTGCAGCCCGGCGCCGTTGCGCAGCAGGTTCGTGGCCATGGTGTGTCGGGCCTGGTGGGAGACGTAGTGGCCGATGTCGAGCTCGTCGACCCAGGCCCGGAAGTGCTGGCCGAACCAGGCGTAGGACATCGCCTGGGTGGCCGAGGGGTTGCGCCAGATCCGGGGGAAAAGCGCCATCGCGGCGCGCTCGGCCGAGTCGGGGTAGCGGCCGTGGCCCTCCACGAACCTCGCGAGGGTCTTGCGGCGTCGTTCCAGCAGTCGCTCGTAGAGGACTTCGGGGATGCGGATCGCCGCGTCGTAGTTGCCGACCTTGGTCTGGTCGTGCCAGAGCAGCGGCAGCCCCTGATGGCGGGTGACGCAGTCCAGGCGCAACAGGCGGGCCTCGCTGATGCGGCGGCCGGTGACGATCAGGACTTCCCAGATGTCGCGTAGCCCGTGATCGTTGGGGTCATAGTGCTCGGCGAGGCGATGCAGGTTGGCCTCCTCGGCGAGCGCGCGGGCGACGTCATCGGGGAACGGGCGGCGCGGGGTGCTGGTCTGCCCCCCGCCCGCAGGGGCGGCGACGATGAACCTGCGGTCCAGGCCCAACCGCTCGGCGTGACCGTCCTCCAGCGCGGTGCGCAGCAGCTTGCGGACCGCGTCGAGCACGTTCTTGCGGATCGCCGGGGTCACCGTCGAGGTTCTGCCGTCCTCGCGGTGGACGCCCAGCGAGGGCAGTTGGTGGCGTTCCCGGTGTCGCTGGTCGGCGACGAAGCGGTGCATGTGCTCCTCGCGTAGCAGTGCGGGATCGTGCCCGTGCTCGGGTGCGTCGGTCTCCAGGAACGCGCTGAGCTCGACGCAGCCACGGCGCAGACCGTCGAACGGCGAGCCGCTGCGCGGGCAGTCCGGCGACCGCAACCGTCCGGCGAGGTGGTCCCAGGCGAGATCGCGCAGCCAGCGCTGGGTGATCCCGGCGAGGCTGAAGTAGCTGGCCCGGTCGGGGAACCGGACCCCGAAGTGGTCGGTGTCGAGGTAGCCGGCCTCGCGGGTGTCGGCCGGGGTGAAGTAGATCAGCCGCAGCTCGCCGAGCATCTCCTTGACGATCCGGCGCGGGTGCGGGGCGAGCGTGTGCCCGGTGAGGTCGACCAGCGAGTTCGCCTCCTGCTCCCGTGCCGCGTTGATCATCGACTGGATCCAGCAGAGCAGCCACTTCGCGCGGTCGCCCTCGGTGTGCTTGAACAGGCCCCACGCGATCTCCGCGCGCGCCAGCGGTCGTAGTCCTCGCAGGTTGAGCTGGCCGGGCAGGTAGGGCGAGGGCGCGAGTACGCACCACCGCCGGAACGCCGCCGGGTCCACCACGTTCACCGGGGTGGGCCGGTTGCGGCTGTCGTAGTCGCGCAACCAGGTGCCCGGCAGCTCGACGCCGCCGGGGCGCCCGGCGTGGCGGTAGGCGGTCTCGTGCCACCAGCACAGCTGTCGCGGTGTGCAGGACAGGATCGTGCAGGACGACACCGCGCACTCGCCGAACCCGGGGAACGCCATCTCGCCGGCCAGCCACTCCTCCCAATCCAAGCCGGGCCGCTCCCAGCGGGACCGTTCCCAGCGCCGCTGGTGGCGCCGACACAGACAGGTGTCGGTGCCGGTGGAGGGCCGCTGCGGGCAGAGCCGGCAGCCCGGACGGTGACGCGGCTGCGGGCGCGGGCCCAACGGTGCCGCGGCGACCAGGAACTGCGCGCGGCTGACCCCGTCGGCCCGGTGCGTCCACTGCTGGGAGTGCTCCCCGCAGAGGTCGTTTCCGTAGCGCTGTCCGCGCGGGCGCGGGCAATCGTTCACCGCGCAGGTCCAGCCGAACACCGCATGGCCCGGCGGGAACTCCAGCAGGGTGCCGCGCAGCAGCGGATCGAACCGCGGCCCGTTGATCAGTGCGGTCAGCAGCTCCAACCGGTCGCCCGCGGCTCGTTCGGGTCGGGGCAGATAGACCGGGGCCAGCCCGTAGCCGGCCAGCGCCTCGCTCACGGCCGCTCCCAGGTCGCGCGCAGTGCCGCGTCGAACGCGGGATCGTGCAGGTCGACATGGCCGTAGATCTCGTCGACCACCGCGGCGGAGGCCCAGCCACCGGCGTCGCGGGCGATGAGCAGGTTCCCGCCCGAGGCATCGAGCACGGCGCTGGCGAAGGAGTGCCGGAACGCGTGCGGGCGCACCCGCCCCAGCCCGGCGCGCTGTCCGGCACGGCGCAACATCCCCCGAGCCGCGACCGGCGCCCACGGCTGCCCCAGACCCGGCCCGGCCAACCCGATCAGCAGCATCGGGTGTGCGGGCTCGGCGCCGCTGCGCTGCTCGGTCATGTACTCGAAGTACGTGTGGATCATCGCCGGGCTGACCCGCTTGATCAGCCCGCCGGTGATCGTGCCGTCCTGCACCGTCCAGGGCAGTTTCGTCTTCGCCGCGGCCCGGTTCGGGTTCCCGGGCCGGTGACAGACGTGCACGTGCGGCGCGCGGCACTGCCCGCACCCGGCGTCCTCCCGCAGGTGCAGGTCGCCCAGGTGCAGACCGCACAGCTCGCCGATGCGGAACCCGCCGTCGGCCAGCCACGTCACCACCAGCCGGTCCCGCGCCGTGCGCACCGCCGCCAGCAGCCGCTCGCGCGCGCCGTCCGGGAGCATCTTCGGGTGCCGTCGCCGGACCGCCGCCCGCGGCGTCAGCGGGTTGCTGGGCAGGCTCATGCTCACGTGCCCCAACAGCGACCGGCGCCGGTCGGCCCGGCTCGGCAGCCGCGACAGGTTCAGCGCCGCACCCAGCTCCGGGTTCACCCCGTAACCGGCGTGATGCAGGTAGAAGCCCTTCACGCACGACGCCGCGGTCTGCAACGCGCTCTGCCCCCACGGCCGCTCCCGCCACGGCTGCCCGAACGGGCCCCGCACCTGCGCGCCGACCGCGCCCATGTAGCGCTGCAGATCCCGCAACGCCACCGTGTCCGGCCCGAGCCCCTCCCGAGCACACCACCGCAGATGATCAACCAGGCAGTACGCGTAGGTCCGCTGCGTCCCGGACCCCTCGAAGGTCAACAGGAACCGGTCCGCGTCCTCGAAGACCGCGCCGTCCGGGCCGACGATCGTGTACGACCGCCACCCACCGCTGCGCTCCAACACCTGGACCCGAAGATCCCCGATCACGAGCCGTCGCTGGCCCACACGCGCCTCCTCGACACCGCCCCGGCCCACGCCACGGACGTCACGAACACGGTCGGAAAAGAGGCACGCGATCTTGAGGAATCAGCTCCCCGCGAACGTCACGAACACACCAACGGGTGGTCGGTAAACTCGAGAACGAGGTAGGTGATCATCCCGAAATCGCCGAACGGGAGCTGGCGCACCT
>JAKDNL010000530.1 GCA_030451825.1 Pseudonocardia sp.
ACACCCCAGCACATGCGGAAAAACAATCCCCCGATACACACCACGAATAGCCACCGCCGATACCGGACGCCGGCCGCGGGCCGCTCGTGGCGGGCCGCTCTCCGTTCGTCCGTGGTCCGGCCCCGGTCGTTCGCGATCGGTTGCCAGGGCCGGGCGTGAGTGAAGAAGGTGGTGCGGAGGAGAACGACCGGGGCCGACCTGCGGGAGGACGCCATGAAATGGGAAACGCCTGATTCCGCGGATGAGTTCGAAGCGCGGCTGCGGTCGATCGGGGAAAAGCGGTACCACCATCTGCATCCGTTCAACGAACGGATGCACGGGGGCACGCTGACCGAAGAGGAGTTCCGAGGGTGGGTGCGGAACCGCTTCTACTACCAGGTGAACCTGCCGGTGAAGGACGCGTTCATCCTGACCAAGCTCCCAGGCCGGGACGACCGGCGCCGGTGGATCCAGCGCATCATCGACCATGATGGGCGCGCCGGCGACGAGGGTGGCATCGAGAAGTGGGTCCGCCTCGGCGAAGCCGTCGGCCTGACCCGCGAGCAGCTGTTCGACAACGACACGGTGCTGCCCGGCGCGCGGTTCGCGGTGGACGCCTACGTGGACTTCTGCCGCCGGCAGCCGTGGCTGGAGTCGGTGGCGTCGGCGCTGACCGAGCTGTTCGCCCCGGATCTGCTCAGCCGGCGGATCGCCGACGTCCAGCACCACTACCCGTGGATCGCGACGGGAGGGCTCGAGTACTTCCGGGCACGGCTCACCCAGCAGCCCAAGGACATCGAGCACCTGCTCGAGCTGGTTCTCGACCATGCGAGAACCCGGGAGCAGCAGGACGCGTGCGCACGGGCGCTGGAGTTCAAGTGCGACGTCCTCTGGAGCCTGCTCGACGCCGTGGAACACGCGTACGGCAAGAGCTCATGACGGCCGGCGACGATCTGACCGCCACCCCCCGGCTGGCGACCAAGGCGATGCTCAAGCACGACCGCGTCCGGGACGTGGAGCTGCTGCTGCTGCCCGAGCGGGTCGTGCTCCTCAACACGTCCAGCGCGGCGATCCTGGGCCTGTGCGACGGCAACCGGACCGTGCGGCAGCTGGTCGAGAAGCTCGAGCACGACTTCGAGGCGCCCGACCTCGTGAACGACGTCATGTCGTTCCTCGAGGACGCCAGCGGGCGAGGCTGGGTCGTGGTCACGTGAACGGGACTCCCCAGCCCTACGGCCTGCTGGCCGAGGTCACCCACCGGTGTCCGTTGCACTGCGTCTACTGCTCGAACCCGTTGGCGCTGCTCGAACGCCAGGACGAGCTCGGCGCCGACGACTGGCTGCGGGTGATCAACGAGGCGGCTGAGCTCGGTGTTCTGCAGGTCCACCTCTCGGGTGGGGAGCCCCTCGTCCGCGGCGATCTGGAGACGCTGGTCGCCGAGTGCCGCCGCCTCGGCCTGTACACGAACCTGATCACCAGCGGCCTCGGGCTCACGGAGAGCCGGGCGGAATCGCTGGTCGCCGCGGGACTCAACAGCGCCCAGCTGAGCATCCAGGGCGACGCCGCCGAGTCGACGGACCTCATCGCGGCGAGCAAGCGGTTCGACAAGAAGGAAGCGGCCGCGCGCATCATCCGCGACGCAGGCCTGCCGTTGAACATGAACGTCGTCCTGCACCGGCTGAACCTGCCCCGGCTGGACGCGATCATCGACGTCTGCGTGCGGTGGGGCGCCGAACGGCTGGAGCTCGCCAACGCCCAGTACTACGGCTGGGCGCTGCGCAACCGCGAACTGCTGATGCCCAGCAGGACCCAGCTGGACGACGCGGTGGGCGTCTACAAGCGCCGGAAAGCCGAGCTGGCCGAGCAGATGGAGATGCTCTGGATCCTCCCGGACTACTACGAGCCCTACCCGAAGCCGTGCATGGGTGGCTGGGCGCAGACGGCGCTGACCGTCGCCCCGGACGGCGTCGTGTACCCGTGCCCGGTCGCCGCGGAGATCACGACCCTGGAGTTCGCCTCGGTGCGTGACCACGACCTCGAATGGATCTGGACGAAGTCCGCCGCTTTCGAGGCGTTCCGGGGCACGGAGTGGATGCCCGACCCGTGCCGCAGCTGCGTGCGCAAGGAGCTGGACTTCGGCGGCTGCCGCTGCCAGGCCTTCGCGCTGACCGGCGACGCGGGACGCACCGACCCGGTGTGCCAGCACTCGCCGGACCACCACCTGGTGCGCGACGCGCTCGTCCGGGCCAACCAGGAGGACGGCGGGGCGGGCGGGCAACTCGTCCACCGCCGGCCGACGGTGTCGACACGGCCGCGGTGACGCCGGAGCGAACGAACGGCGGCTCACCGACGACGAACGGCGCCTCCGGCGTCATGAAAGGGAAGGTGAGCGCCGTCACCACCACCTGATTCGAACACCGGCCCGTAGATGGCCCGGTACACACCGTTCATGCGCGCGCGGCGTGCGTTCGTATCCGGTCGCTTGACCATACAGACCGCTTTCGAGCAATCTCGCTGGGTACCGTGAGCCGCAGGTTCAGCGCGAGAGGGTGAAACCAATGGTGCTTCCGTCCAAGATGCCTCAGCTCGCCGACCTCGATTTGCTGCTGTCGGTCGAGAGTTTCGGCAGCGTGGGAAAAGCCGCGCAGGCGCACAGCCTTTCCCAGCCGGCCGCCAGTACCCGGATCAGCGCGATGGAACGAAGGCTCGGTCTCCGGTTGCTGGAGCGCTCTCCCGCCGGCTCGAAGCTCACCGAGGACGGGGAGATGCTGGCGAAGTACGCCCGCAACGTGATGCAGGCGGCGCGGGAGCTCCTGGAATTCGGCTCCCGAGCCCGGTCCTCCGAGGTGAAACGGCTCCGGGTCGCGGGCAGCCCGGCGATCTCCGAGCACCTGATTCCGGGGTGGCTGAACCGTTCCGGTTTCTCGTTCGGCGAGGCGCGGGTCGAGGTGCAGACCGGCAGCGTCGACGAGCTGTGCCAGTTGATCCTGGCGAGCCACGTCGATCTCGCGTTCATCGACGGCTGGTGTCAGGCCGGCGGCCCAGGGGGGCACCAGCATCGCGATGGCCTGGTGACCCGGTACATCTGCGACGACGAGCTGGCCGTCGTGGTCGGCTCGGGTCATCCGTGGGCCGTGCGAAGCACCCCCTTGACGGTGTCGGAGCTGGCGGCCGCGCCCCTGGCGCTGCGCGAGCGCGGCTCCGGGCTCCGGGAGTTCACGGATGAGCTGCTGGGAGCCGAGGGCACCCGGCAGAGCTACGTCGAGCTGCCGTCCACCGGCGCGATCAAGCAAGCGGTCGCGACCAGCCAGCGGGCGACGGTGCTGAACGTCTCCACCGTGCGGGCCGAGCTCGCGGAAGGGCGGCTGCATCTGGTGGCCGTCGACCAGGAGATGCCCGCCAGGTCCATCTACGCGGCGTGGAGCGAGCGCCGGAGCCTTCCCAGGTATGCGGCGGAGCTGGTGGAGATCGCCGCGTCGAAGGGCTCTCTGGTCCCTGTCATCGGGCCGGGTCAGACATCGAGACAAGCCGGCTCACGCACACGAACGATGCCGCGACCGCGGAAAACCCTGGCGATCGACGCCCACGAGGCGATCGCCTGACTGCCGAATCCGTAGCGACTACAGGAGAATCAACGACAGTGTCTGCTCTGAACAAGATCGCACAGACCCTCGTGTCCGATAAGCGCGGTATTCTTGCCGCCGACGAGAGCATCGGGACGATGTCCGCCAGGCTGGAGGGCGTCGGCGTCGAGCCGACCGCGGAGAACCGCCGGGTATACCGGGAGTTGATCGTCACCACTCCGCGGCTCTCCGAATCGATCAGCGGCGTCATCCTCGCCGACGAGACGATTCACCAGAAGCTGAACAACGGGCGCACATTTCCGGAGTACCTCGAGGACATCGGGATCCTCGCCGGGATCAAGGTCGACACCGGGGCGAAGCCGCTGGCGGGAGCACCGGACGAGAAGATCACCGAGGGCCTCGACGGTCTGCGGGAACGAGTCGAGGAGTACGTGCGGCTCGGCGCGACGTTCGCGAAGTGGCGCGCAGTGATCACGATCGGTGATGACGCGCCGTCGGATCGGGCGGTGCACTCGAACGTGCACGCGCTGGCGCGCTACGCCGGTCTCTGTCAGGAGGGTGGCCTGGTGCCCATCGTGGAGCCCGAGGTGCTGATGGACGGCACTCACACGCTGGCGCGCTGCCAGCAGGTGACGACCGCCGTGCTGAAGTCGGTGTTCGAGGAGCTCGACCTGCTGGGGGTGCAGCTCGACGGCATCGTCCTCAAGCCCAACATGGTGGTCGCCGGGGCCGGCAGCGCGCAGCAGCCCACGGTGGAGGACGTCGCACGGGCCACGGTGGAGGCGCTGCGGGAGACCGTACCCGCGT
The DNA here is from genome assembly GCA_030451825.1 of Pseudonocardia sp. GTDB lineage: Bacteria > Actinomycetota > Actinomycetes > Mycobacteriales > Pseudonocardiaceae > Pseudonocardia. The sequence continues at coordinate 4,371 of JAKDNL010000530.1, forward strand.
CCGTACCGGGCATCGCCTTCCTCTCCGGCGGGCAGCGCCCGGAGGTGGCGACGCAGCACCTCGGGGCGATGCAGAAGCTCGACCCGCTGCCCTGGGAGCTCACGTACTCGTTCGGCCGGGCGCTGGTCGGCCCGGCGCTGGAGGCCTGGCGCGGTGACGAGACCAATTGGGTCGCCGGGCAGGAGGCGCTCTCCGGGCGTGCCGTCGCGAACGCCGCGGCACGCTGAGCGCCTGATCCGTCGAGGGGGGCCGGGCCAGGGGGGCCGGCCCCCCCCGGCCGGGGGCGCGGCGGGTGGGGGGGGCCCGCCC
>JAKDNL010000531.1 GCA_030451825.1 Pseudonocardia sp.
GAGCGGAGGCGGGCGTCATCCGTTGCCGGACCCGGCCGCCCTGCAGGAGGTGCTGCGCCGGGCCGGGGTGCGGGAGGACTCCACCGTGGTGGCCTACGACGACGCGGACGGCTCCGTCGCCGCCCGGGCCTGGTGGCTGCTGCGCTGGTCAGGCCTCCCGGCCGGGAGGGTGATGGTGCTCGACGGCGGCTTCGCCGCCTGGACCGCCGAGGGTCTGCCGCTCGCCGGTGACGACGTGCCCGGCGTCGACCGGGTCCCCGAACCTCCTCCCGCCCGGGGCGATGTCGTCGTGCGCCCGGGTGCCATGCCGGTCCTCGACGCGGACGGTGCGGCGGCGCTGGGCCGCAGCGGCGCCCTCCTCGACGCCCGGGCCGGGGTCCGCTACCGCGGCGAGACCGAGCCGGTCGATCCGCGCGCCGGGCACATCCCCGGAGCGCGCAGCGTGCCCTTCACCGGGAACGTCGGCCCGGACGGCCGGTGGCTGGCACCGGACGAGCTCGCGGCCCGGTTCCGGACGGCGGGTGTCACGGACCCGGCGGCGGTGGGGGCCTACTGCGGGTCCGGGGTCACCGCGAGCTCGCTGGTCCTGGCCCTGGAGTACGCGGGCCTGACCTCCCCGGACGCCCCCGCGGCGCTCTACCCGGGGTCCTGGTCGGAGTGGAGTTCGGACCCCGACCGGCCGGCCGCGACCGGGCCCGAGCCGGGCGGGTCCGTGCCGGGAGCGTCCGCGCCGTGAGCGGAGGCGATGGCCGGGAGGGGCCTTCCTCGCCTACCGTCCCGCGCATGAATCCGCGCACGTCGGTCGTGTGGACCCCGGAGTTCCTGACCTACCAGCTCTCCGACGACCATCCGCTCAACCCGGTCCGGCTCGACCTGACGATGGAGCTGTCCCGGCAGTTCGGCGTGCTCGACGGCATCGAGCTGACCGAGCCGGAGCCGGCCACCGTGGCCGAGCTCACCCGGGTGCACACCCCCGGCTACCAGACCGCGGTGCGCTCGGCCCCGGAGGCGCCGTTCGGCATCGGGCACGGCCTGGGCACCGACGACAACCCGATCTTCTTCGGCATGCACGAGGCGGCGGCCCTGATCTCTGGCGGCTCCGTTCGCGCCGCCCGGGAGATCCACGAGGGCCGGGCCGACCGCGCGGTCAACCTGGCCGGTGGGCTGCACCACGCGATGCCGGACCGGGCCGCCGGGTTCTGTGTCTACAACGACTGCTCGGTCGCGATCGCCTGGCTGCTCGAGCAGGGCTACGAGCGGATCGCCTACGTCGACGTCGACGTGCATCACGGCGACGGCGTGCAGACCTCGTTCTACGACGACCCCCGGGTGCTCACCATCTCGATGCATCAGCACCCGCTGACGCTGTGGCCCGGCACCGGATGGGCCGGCGAGATCGGCAGGGGCGCGGGGGAGGGGTACGCGGTGAACGTCGCGATCCCGCCCGGTATCGGCGACGCCGGCTGGCTGCGCGCGTTCCACGGCGTCGTGCCGTCGCTGCTGGACAAGTTCGAGCCTCAGATCCTGGTCACCGAGTGCGGCGCCGACACTCACGCCGAGGACCCGCTGGCCAACCTGGAGCTCTCGGTCGACGGGCACCGCGCGATCTACCACTCGTTGCGTGACCTGGCCGAACGGACGGCGAACGGCAAGTGGCTGGTGCTCGGCGGCGGTGGGTACGCGTTGTTCCGCGTGGTGCCCCGGTCCTGGACGCACCTGCTCGCCGTCGCGCTCGACCGCGACATCGATCCGGACCGACCGCTGCCCGCGGGCTGGATCGCCCGCGCCGCGACGCACACCCGGGCCCCGCTCCCGGTGGCGATGACCGACGGCGCCGACCCGTCGTTCGCGCCGTGGGGCGACGCCACCGGTGAACGGGTCGACCCGACCATCCTGGAGACCCGCCGCGCGGTGTTCCCGCTGCACGGCCTCGACCCCGACGACCCCCGGGACTGACACCGATGCCCGCCGACGAACCCTCCGGCCCCGCCAACCCGGCCGGCTCCGCCGAACGACCGCCATCGCCCACGCTCGGAAAGGTCTCGGTGGACGGCGCCCGGCCGGACCCGGCGGCCGTGCCCTACCCCCGGCACTGGGAGGCCGACGTCGTGGCCTCCGACGGCGGGATCGTGCACCTGCGCCCGATCACCGCCGCCGACGCCGACGACCTGCTGGGGTTCCACTCCAGGCTGTCCGACCGGACCCGCTACCTGCGCTACTTCGGGCCCTACCCGCGGATCTCCCCGCGGGACCTGGAGCGCTTCACCGTCGTCGACCACCGCAAGCGGGTCGCGTTCCTGGCCCTGCTCGGTGGCGAGATCGTCGCGGTGGGCCGTTACGAGGGCCTCGGCAAGCCGGACGAGCCGGTCGTCTCGGCCGAGGTGGCGTTCGTGGTGCGCGACGACCACCAGGCCCGCGGTCTCGGGTCGATCCTGCTCGAGCACCTGGCGGCGGCGGCCCGGGAGAACGGGCTGAGCCGGTTCGAGGCCGAGGTGCTGGTGGAGAACCACGCCATGGCGCGGGTGTTCCGGGAGGCCGGATACAGCGTCACCCGAGCGTTCGCCGAGGGCGTGCTGCATCTCGAGTTCGACATCGACCCGACCGAACGCTCGATCGCGGTGCGCGACTCCCGGGAGCAGGCCGCCGAGGCCCGTAGCGTGGCCAACCTGCTCAACCCGGGCTCGGTCGCGGTGATCGGCGCGTCGGCCGACGAGTCGAAGATCGGGCACGCGGTCCTGTCCAACCTCCTGGCCACGGGGTTCACCGGCCCGGTCTACCCGGTGAACCCGGACGCCCGATCGGTACGCGGCGTGCGCGCCTACCCGTCGGTGATCGACATTCCGGACGAGGTGGACCTCGCCGTGGTCGCCGTCCCCGCGGCCGGGATCGACGACGTGATGGACTCCTGCCTGGCCAAGGGCGTGAAGGTACTCGTGGTGATCAGCTCCGGGTTCGCCGATGCCGGGGGAGGCGGCACCGTCGCCGAGCGCCGGCTCGTCGCCGAGGCCCGCTCGCACGGCATGCGGGTCGTCGGGCCGAACGCGCTCGGGGTGGCCAACCCGAGCCCGGCGGTGCGGCTCAACGCCACCCTGGCCCCCAAGCTGCCCGGCCACGGCCGGACCGGGTTCTTCTGCCAGTCCGGTGCCCTGGGCACGGCGATCCTGGCCAGCGCCCGGTCCCGCGGGCTGGGGCTGTCCTCGTTCGTCTCGGCCGGCAACCGCGCCGACGTCTCCGGCAACGACCTGCTGCAGTACTGGCAGACCGACCCGGGCACCGACGTGGTGCTGCTCTACCTGGAGACGTTCGGCAACCCGCGCAAGTTCGCCCGGGTTGCCCGGCGCCTGGCCCGGACCAAACCGGTGGTCGCGGTGAAGAGCGGCCGGCACACCGCGCCGGTACCGTCACTGGCCGCGGTGTCCCCGCCGATCGACGAGGCGAGCGTCGAGGCGCTGTTCGAGCAGTCCGGCGTGATCCGGGTGGAGACGCTGCCGCAGCTGTTCGACACCGCCCTGCTGCTGGCCTACCAGCCGCTGCCCGCCGGGCGCCGGGTCGCCGTCGTCGGCAACTCGACGGCGCTGAACCTGCTGGTCACCGACGGCCTGCTGGACGAGGGACTGGAGCTGGCCGGGGACCCGGTGGACGTCGGCACGTCGGCATCGCCCGAGCAGTTCGCCGCCGGGGTCGAGGCCGCCCTGCGCGGGCCGGACGCGCCGGATGCCCTGATCGCGGTGTTCGTGCCGCCGGTGGCGGTACCCGGCGCGGACTACGCGCACGCGCTGCGCGACGTGGCCGACGGCGCCGGGATCCCGGTGAGCGCGGTGTTCCTGGCCGTGGAGGGCATCCCGCACGAGCTCGCCGTCCCGGGCCCGGACGGGTCGCCGGGACGGGGCTCGGTGCCCAGCTACGCCAGCCCCGAGCGGGCGGCGGTCGCCCTGGGCCGGGTCACCCGCTACGCGCAGTGGCGTGAGACACCGGTCGGGGAGTTCGTGGTGCCCGAGGGCATCGACACCGCACGGGCCCGCGCGCTGGTCGCGTCGCTGGGGGTGGAACGCGAGCACACGCTCACCGACGACGAGGCGGTCGAGCTGCTGGGCTGCTACGGGATCGAGGTCACCGCGTTCCGCACCGTCCACGACGGGGACGCGGCTGTCGACGCGGCCGCCGAGCTGGGGTTCCCGGTGGTGCTCAAGGCCGTCGGGCAGCGCTGGCGGCACCGCAGCGACTTCGTCGGGGTGCGCCTCGACCTCGCCTCGGCCGAGGCGGTGCGTGTCGCGCACGCGGAGCTGACCCGGCTCACCGGCTCGGACGGGGTCTACGTGCAGCGGATGGCGCCGAAGGGCACCTCCTGCATGCTCGAGGTCGTCGACGACCCCTCGTTCGGCTCGCTGCTCTCGTTCGGGCTCTCGGGGCTGGCCACAGAGCTGCTCGACGACCGGGCCTACCGGGTGCTCCCGGTCTCCACCGACGACGCGGCCCGCCTGGTCCGGGCCCCGCGGGCGGCACCGCTGCTGACCGGCTACCGCGGCACCGAGCCGGTCCGGATGGACGCCCTCGAAGACCTGGTACTGCGCGTCGGGCAGCTCACCGAGGACATCCCCCAGGTCCGCTCGCTGGCCCTGGACCCGGTCCTGGCCTCGGCTGTGGGCGCGTTCGTGACGGGCGCCCACGTCACCCTCG
>JAKDNL010000532.1 GCA_030451825.1 Pseudonocardia sp.
TGACCACACCGTCCCGACAACCACCCACCGCCCGCACCGCACAACTCACCGGCCCGGCCCGGGTACCCATCCGGTCACTTGATCTGGAGGGTCTGCACCGGCGGCGGGGTGGTCTGGACCGGGATCGCCTCGCGCTGGGCGATGTAGGAGGCGATCTGGTGGAACAGGCCGGCAGCGCTGGTACCGCCATTCGGGTCGTCGAGCTCGATGCCGATCACGAAGCGCGGGTCCTGGGCCGGCAACATCCCGGCGAAGGTGATCCAGTACTTCGAGTTCGAGTAGCACCCGCAGGCCGGGTCGACCTGCTGGGCGGTGCCGGTCTTGCCGGCCACCGCGTAGCCGGGGACGGCCGCGGCCGGGCCGGTGCCGTTCTGCCCCTTCGCCTTCTGGGTCACCGCCGTGAGCATGGTGCGCAGCGTCTTCGCCGTCTCCGGGGAGACGACCTGCACCGGCGCCGGCGCCGGGGTCGGCACCCGGGTCCCGTCCGGGGCGGTGGTCGAGGCGACGATCCGCGGCGGGATCCGCACGCCGTCGTTGGCCACGGCCTGATACATGCCGGCCATCTGCAGCACGGTCATCGACAGGCCCTGCCCGATCGGCAGGTTGCCGAACGTGGAGCCGGACCAGGTGGCCCGCGGCGGGACACTGCCCGAGCTCTCGCCCGGCAGGCCGATATTGGTGGGCTCCCCGATCCCCATCTTGGCCAGCATGTCCGAGAAGCGGTCCGGCCCGACCTTCTGCGCGGTCATCAGCGTGCCGACGTTCGAGGACTTCGCCAGCACACCGGTCAGTGTGTACTGGTCCACCCCGTGCGACCAGGCGTCGCGCACGGTCCGGTCGGCGACCTGGATGCTGCCGGGCACCGAGAGCACGTCGTCCGGGCGGGCGACGCCGTTCTCCAGCGCCGCGGCCATCGTCACGATCTTGTTCACCGAGCCCGGCTCGAACGGCGTGGTGACGGCCTGGTTGCCCAGGCTGTTCGGGTCCGCCGTGAGCAGGTTCGCCGGGTCGAACGAGGTGTTGTCGGCCAGTGCCCGGACCTGGCCCGTCTTCGCGTCGAGCACCACCGCCGACCCGCTCTTCGCACCGGATCGCCCGACGTAGTCCGACAGCATCCGCTGCACCTGGAACTGCAGGTCGGAGTCGAGCGTGAGCTGCATATCGGAGCCGGGTACCGCGGGCTGCTCGGAACGGGTACTACCGGGGATGACGGCGTTGCTGCCCTCGGCGGTGTCGGCGATCTGGAACCCGTCCTTGCCGGCCAGCAGGTCGTCGTCGGAGCTCTCCATCCCGATCCGGCCGATCAACTTGCCGGCGTCCGCGCCCCAGGTGGCCGCGCCGATGATGTTCGACGCCAGGTCGCCGCCCGGGTACTGGCGTGCCTCGCGGTCCTCCTCGGCGATCTCCGGGAACTTCTCCCGCAGGTCACGCGCCGGCCCCGGGTCCACCTTCGTGCCGAGCACGACGTAGCCGCGGTCGGACTCGAGCTGGCCGCGCAGTTCGTCGACATCGCCCCCGGTGACGGCCGCGACGGCGGCGGCCATCTGCGCCTTGTAGGCCTGCGCCCCCGCGCCCTTGACCGAGCTGATCTGGCGCGGATTCGTGACCAGGGCCTTCGACTCGGTGCTGAAGGCCAGCAGGTTGCCGTCCTTGTCCGAGATCGCGCCGCGCTCGGCCGGGATGGTGATCCGGCTGGCGCGCTGCTGCTCCGAGTCCGCCGTCAGCGATCCCGCCTGCACGGTCTGGATCAGGACCAGCTTGGCCCCGGAGAGGAGGAGCAGGGCCACCAGCAGCACCCAGCCCACACGCAGCCGGAACCGCGGGTCGTCGGCCGGCGAACGGCGACGCCGCGGACGCTGCGGAGGGGTCGTGCGGCGTTGACCTCCCGGCCGGGGCGGGGCCGCCGTGGGCATCAGCCGGCCTGGGCGCCGGCGGTGGTGGCACCGGCGGCGGTGGCACCGGGAGCAGCGTCGGAGTCGGAGGTGCCCTCGGACGCCGGCGCCGGCGTCGCCCCGGTCGCGGGGGCCACCGGCGCAGCCGCGGTGGCGTCCGGGGTGGTGGGCGCCGGGGCGCCCGGTACCGCGGGCGGCGTCGGGCCGCCGGCCTGCGCGGCGGTCGGCTCACCGACGACGTCGATGCGGCCGTCCGGCGCCACCACCAGGCGTGCCGGGTCCTGCACCGGCACCAGCCCGAGCGCACTCGCCCGCTGGGCCAGCGACGCCGGGCTGTTCATGGTGGAGACCTGACGGCGCAGCGTCTCGCTCTGCTCGGTCAGGGTCTGAGCCTGGGCGCGGGCCTCCTGGAGCCGGTAGGAGTCCCCGGCGGCGGCGGTGGAGAGCCACAGCGTGGTGACCAGCCCGACGACCAGCAGCGTCATCACCACGAGCACGAACTTCGCGCGCCCGGCGTGGGCCTGCGCGCGGGCACCGACGAGCCGGCGCAGCCGGTCGTCGCGCTGGTCGCGCGCCCGCTGGGCGCCGGCGCCCGCCTTGCGCGTGCCGGCCTGCTTCTTCAGTGCCGAGACACGGCCGGCGCCGCGCTGGGCCGGGATCCGCCCCGGCGCGACCGCTCCCGACCGGCGGGGGGCCGGCTCCCGGACCGGTGCCCCGGACCGCCGCTCGATGACCGGTGTACTCATGATCCCTCACCCCTGCCCTGCGTGATCGCCGTGCCGTTCGTGCCCGTGCTCATGCCGCCACCCGCTCGGCCGCCCGCAGGCGGACCGACGCGGCCCGGGGGTTCTCCTCGGTCTCGGCGTCGGTCGCCGGTTCCGAACCCCGGGTGAGCAGCCGGAACTCCGGCCCGTGCCCGGGGAGCTCGACCGGCAGGTCCACCGGCGTCCGGGAGCGGGCCCGCTCGGCGAGTTCCCGCTTGACCATCCGGTCCTCCAGCGAGTGGTAGGCCAGCACGACGATCCGGCCCTGCGGGGCCAGCGCGTCCAGGGCGGCGGGCAGTGCCGCACCCAGGGCGTCCAGCTCGCCGTTGACCTCGATCCGCAACGCCTGGAACGTGCGCTTGGCCGGGTGCCCGCCGGTGCGCCGCGACGCCGCCGGCACGGCCGCGTAGAGCAGCTCGACCAGCTCGGCGCTGCGGGTCAGCGGGGCTCGGGTGCGGGCACGGTCGACCGCGGAGGCGATCCGGCCGGCGAAGCGCTCCTCGCCGTAGTCGCGCAGGATCCGGCGCAGCTCGGGCACCGGGTAGGTGTTGAGGACGTCGGCCGCGGTCGGGCCGGTCGTCGGGTCCATCCGCATGTCGAGGTCGGCGTCACGGGAGTAGGAGAACCCGCGCTCGTCCGCGTCGAGCTGCAGCGACGAGACGCCGAGGTCGAACAGCGCGCCGTCGATCCGCCCGATGCCCAGCTCGTCGAGGGACTCGGCGATCCGGTCGTAGACGGCGTGCACCAGGTGCAGCCGGTCGGTGTGCGCCACCAGCCGCCGACCGGCAAGCTCCAGGGCCTGCGGGTCACGGTCCAGCCCGACGACGGTCAGCTCGGGGTGCGCGGCCAGCAGCGCCGCCGTGTGGCCGCCGAGTCCGAGCGTCGCGTCCACCAGTACCGCCGGGCGGCCGGTGAGGGCCGGGGCGAGCAGGGCGCATACGCGGTCGCGGAGGACCGGTACGTGCCGGGCGGGGGTGTCGTCGTCGGTCGTCCGGTCCACCTGCCACCCCCTGTCGTTCGTGCGCTCCCGGCGGTACTCCGGTCTCCGGCCCCGGCCCGCCGTGGCGGTCCGGGACCGGGCGGACCCGTCCGCCTCCGGCGCGCCGTCTCCCACCGGCTCCCACAGCCGGCGCGAGATGGAGCGCCTGCGGTCCACCTCCCACCCGAACTCCCCAGTCGAGGTGACCGACGCCGTCTCCATCTCAGATGCCGTGTCGGCGGACCTGGCACCGGGGAAGGTGCGCCAGGGCCACCGTGGGATCCGCGGGAGAACCCGCGGTCACGGCACCTGAGATGGAGACGGCGGCGTAGAGGTGTCGTCCTGTGCAACGTCGTTCTGCGGCCACGCCGGGTGGCGGTGGTCAGAACATGCCGGGCAGAACCTCCTCCTGGGCCTTCGCGAACTCGTCCTCGTGCTGGTCCTGGTAGGACTGCCAGGCCTGCGCGTCCCAGATCTCGGCCCGCGTGAACGCGCCGATCACCACGCAGTCCTTCGACAGGCCGGCGTACCGGCGCAGCTCGGGAGTGATCGCGATCCGCCCCTGAGCATCGGGGTTCTGCTCGTCGGTGCCCGAGAAGAGGTTGCGCTGGAAGACGCGCGCCGACTCGTTCGTCAGCGGCGCCGCGGCGATCTTGCCGGCCATCTCGGTGAAAGCCTCACGGGTGAACACGTAGAGGCAGTGGTCCTGCCCTTTCGTGATCATGAGCCCGCCTCGCAGTTCGTCGCGGAATTTCGCTGGCAGCGTGAGCCGCCCCTTGTCGTCCAGTTTCGGGGTGTAGGTGCCGAGGAACACCTGACCCCACCTCCCCTGGAGCTCCGTTTCGCTCCAGCGATCACCACAGTACCCCACGATGACCCACCGTCAACCCGAGCGGACCTGGCCGTACTGCGTTCCGGCTGCATATGCGCAGGTCACAGGCGGTGGAGGGGGGTGGGGGCGGCAGGTCGGCACCACTCGGTCGCGCGACGCGGGGACCTATCGGACC
>JAKDNL010000533.1 GCA_030451825.1 Pseudonocardia sp.
GGGGCGCGGCCTTTCAGAGCTCCGGGGTCTGCCGGGGGGGGGGTGTTTTTGGTCGCCCGGGGTTATTATACGGCCCCACGAGGGGGTGCGGTCAGACCCGGCCGCCGGCCACCGGCGGGGCGGTCGTGTCGGGCGTGGCGGTCTTGGCCAGCTCGCGGTTCACGAAGTCCTCGACGTGGAACAGGTTCTCGCCGGCCCGCCGGACGACCGTGAGCAGCGTGGACATCGAGGCGACCTCCTCGACCTGCTCCTTGAGGAACCACTGCATGAACTGCTCGCCGAGGTAGTCGCCCTCGTCGCGGGCGGTGCGGGCGAGCGCGGTGATCTGCTCGGTGACCGCCTTCTCCTGGTTCAGCGCGAGCGAGACCACGTCCTCGACGCTCGTGAAGTCGTTGCGCACCCCGTCGACGCCCGGGATCTCCGCACGGTGGTCGGAGTCGAGCAGGTACTGCACCATGCTCATGGCGTGGTTGCGCTCCTCGAGGGCCTGCGCGTAGAAGTGCGCGGCGAGCTGCGGAAGGTCCTCGTCGTCGAGGTAGACCGCGACCGCCGCGTACTGCTGGCTCGCGGTGAACTCGTTGCGGATCTGGTCGCGCAACATGACGGGAAACTTCATCTCCTCGGACACCCCCTGATGGTAGTCAGGAAATTTTCTGGAGTCATTCCAGAAGAGCCGGATCGGGCGAACCTCACACGGTCGCGACCGCCCCGACCCGGCCCGGACCCGGCCCGGACCCGGGAACCCGCTCGAGATGACTGGCAGGGGTCGAGGCCCTGCGCCGAGTGACGCGCCTTTGCTCCCGATCCCACCCCTGGCAGCGATGGTGCGTCACTCGTCCGCCCGGTTCGTCCACCCCTGCTTCGAGTGACGCGTCATGGGTCCGGATCGCGCTCATGACCGCCATGGCGCGTCACTCGCTTCGGGTCGAACCCGGCCCGCCGTCAGCGGACCTGGGTGATCCCGGGCAGGAACGCATAGCCGACGAACGCGACGACGTCGATCAGGGCGTGTGCCCCGACCAGTGGCCAGAGACGGTTGCTCCGCTGCCACACGCGCCCGAACACCAGACCCATGACGACGTTGCCGACGAACGCGCCGACGCCCTGGTAGAGGTGATAGGCCCCGCGCAGGACGGCCGTCGCGACGACCGCGCGGTTCTCCGAGACGCCGAGCTGACGCAACCGCGTGAGCAGGTAGCCGATCATCACGATCTCCTCGGCCCACGCGTTGGCCAAAGCCGAGGCCACCAGGATCGGGATCCGCCACCAGAGGTCGGTCAGGGTGCTCGGCGCGACGTCCGGTGCGATGCCGATCACTCGGCCGAGCAGGTAGAGGCCCAGGCCCGGGATGCCGATCAGCGCGGCCAGCCCGAGGGCGCCGAGCGCATCCCTCCCAGGGCGGGTGCGGTCCAGCCCGACCCGGCGCAGCGCGATCCCGGCGCGCAGCAGCAGGTAGACGGCGAGCGCACCCCACCCGACCAGCTGCAGCACCCGGACGAGCTGGAACGCCAGGTCGAGCAGCGCGTCGGTGGACGCCGGCGCGTTGAGCGTCACCTGCTGACTCGCCAGCGGGGCGGGCGCGAGCAGGGCGTCGAGCAGCGACAGCGCGCTGCGCAGGGCGGAGAGGCCGAGCGTCACCGTCAGCACGACGGCGATCTCCAGCCCGATCAGCCGGCGCTCCCGGGCGTCACGTACTACCTCGACGCCGGCCGGTGCCGGTAGGAGCCAGTCCCGAACTGCCACGGGCAGCGACGCTACCGGTCCGCGTATCGTGGCCCTCGTGCTCCGGCTGGTGTTGTCCCCGCGGTGGATCGCCTGGCACCTGCTCACTCTCGGTGCCATGGCGACCTGCGCGTTCCTGGCGGTCTGGCAGTGGCATCGCGCCGGCTCGGCGATGGGTTCCGCGCTGAACGTGGGCTACGGGCTGCAGTGGCCGCTGTTCGCGTTGTTCTTCGCGTTCTTCTGGTGGCACTTCCTGCACATGGAGGTGCAGTCGATGCGTACCGGGGAGACCGCGGCACGGACGGACGAGGCGGCGGGCACAGCTACCGGCGAGAGCGCGCAACGGCCGGCCGTGGCGAACGGACCGGTCGTCCCGGGGGAACCCCGCACGGCCCCGCGGGATCCGGAAGCCGTCGACGAGCGGCCGTCCCCGTTCGGCCCCCGGCCGGCCGGGGTCGATCCCTCCCGTCTGTCCGACCCGCAGATCCGGGCCTACAACGACGAACTGGCCAAGCTGACGGCCAGGGACCAGGAGACGTGACACGGTGTCGATCTCGACCGCGCTCAGGGCGTACCGGATCTCGGCCTGGGTCACCGGTGTCGGCCTGCTGCTGCTGACGTTCTATGCGATGCCGGCCAAGTATTTCTTCGACGACCCGCGCCCGGTCGCGCTGATCGGCATGATCCACGGCTTCCTGTACATGATCTACATCGTGTGCACGCTGATCCTGGCCGAGCGCACCCGCTGGAAGCCGCTGTTCGCGGTCGTCATCCTGCTCGCGGGGACGATCCCGGTCGCGTCGTTCGTGGCCGAGCGCAAGGTCACGCGCAAGGTGCACGCCGAGCACCTGGACGCCGCGACCGCCTGACCCACGCCGGGCCCCGTCGGACCGGGCCCGTCGGACCGGGGCTTGGACACACCTGAACGCCGCCGGGATCGGAATCGCCGGCGGCGGCCAGGGTTTCGCCGATGGTCTCCTACGGGGTCCGGAACGGGCAGCCGACCAGCTCGCCGAGCCGGACGCGCAGCTCGTCGACCGTCGTCGCCTCGCTGGACCAGGCCAGCCGCACGTCGTGGTCGCCGGACGGGGTCTGCACCCGGATGCGCAGCCCGAGCCGGTCCACCCCGAGCGGGCGCACCCGCGCGCCGTCGGCGAGGCGCAGCGTCGAGGGCAGGTGCCGCATCAGCGACGTGAACACCTCCGGGTGGGCCTCCTCCAGGTGCACCAGCCACTGGTGCTCGAACAGGCAGAACGGGTCCGGACGGGCCGCGGCCAGCTCGTCCGCCGACGTCGCGGCGCTGGCCTCGGCGTCGGAGTAGACGGTCGAACCGGGCCGTAGCCGCACCAGCGTCGCGTTGTGCCCGACGTCGAGCAGTCGGGGGTGCGGGCGCAGCTCGGCCAGGCGCAGGGCCAGATGCCGGGCCGCGGACGTCGCCGGCTCGTGCAGCCATCCGACGATCCAGAGCAGCTCGCGGACCTGGTCCGTCATCGGGACCGGGGTGTGCTCGGTGAGCTCCAGCATCACCGGGAGCTCCCCACTGGGGTTGCCGCGCAGCCGCTCCAGCAGCACCGAGTCGTCCGGGAGGAGCAGGTCGGTGGCGCCGTCCGGGTGCACGTGGTGCATCAGCGGCGTGATCGGGCCCGGCTCTCCGGTACCGACGATCGCGGCACGGCCGCCGCGGGCGACCAGGCTGCGGGCCCGCTCGGCCGCCGTCGGCGCCGGAGGACGCCGCGTTCGGGTAGTTCCCACTCCCTCACCTCCATTTAGGTAACCCTAACTTAATCAACTCGGAGGCGTCCTGTCCAGGGACTGCGCCGGGGCGCTGCGCCGAACGCGTGCCCGTGGCTCCGCCGATCCGCCCGCAGCGGCCGGCGGGCACCCCCCTTTGTCAACTGGTCGTGACCCGACCGTTAGCGTCTGTCGGCGTGATGACCGTGCCCTCGGGTTCCTCCGCCGACCCGTGGCCTGTCCGTCCGCTGTTGGCGGTACTGGTCGACGACACGAGCCTGCTGCAGCCTCGTTCCACCGCACCGGGAGTCGACGCGGTGGTAGCGCGTTACCTCTCGGCCCGTGACGGCCACTACGGCGGCCTGGTCGGCCGCCTGGTCTGCCCCGCATCCCAGCTCCCGGCCGTGGTGACCGAGCTCGCCCGGTCGTCCCCGTCGCACCCGGCCGAGCTCGCGCTGGTCGTGGACACCGGACTGGGGGCGGTGCCGAAGGCGCTGTCGACGGTGTTCTCCCGGTCCAGCCTGCTGACCCCGAACACGGTCGAGTGCGCCGCGCCGCCGGACGTCGACGGCGTCTGGCTCGAGCGCGTCTCGGAGTTCGTTCCGGAGGAGGTCACGCCGGTCGTCGAGCCCCGCCGTCCGGTCGAGGACGACCCGGCCGGTACGAAGGCGTGGCTGACCGCGGTGCGCCGGGTCGCCGAGCACGGCTGCACCCCGAAGCTGCGGCTGGGCGGCCCGCGGGCGTCCGACATCCCGACCGTCGAGGACGTGCACAGCTTCCTGGAGGCCTGCCTGGAGACCGGGCGCGGCGGGGTGAGCGCGCAGGGCCTGGACCGGATCGTGCGCGACCGCCCGGAGTCGGCCGAGTACCGGGGCCGGCACGGTCTGCTCAACCTGATCGTCGCGGTGTCGCGGTTGCTGGGGGAGAGCCCGTCCGGGACGGCGCGCGAGGCGCTGGACTCGATCGACGGCGAGGCCCTGGCCCGCGAGCTGGACACGCTGTCCCCCGCGGCCGTGCAGCGGGTCCGCACGGTGCTGCCGAGCTGCGGGGTGGACCCGGAACCGGTGCCGATCGCCGATCTCGTAGCCCTGGGTCTTCTGGACTAGGGGTCGTGGGGGGGGGTGGGGGGGGGCGCCGCGCCCACACCCCCCCCCGGCGGCGGCGGGCGGGGGGTCTGAGGGCCCGC
>JAKDNL010000055.1 GCA_030451825.1 Pseudonocardia sp.
CCATGCGCTCGTCACGAGCCGTGCCCCTCACCCTGACCCTGGTGTTCGCCGCGACCGCCTGCGGCGCGCAGGTCGATCCCACCCCCGGCTCGCAGACGGTCACGGTGCCCCGCTGCGGGGAACAGGTCGCCTACCGCGACCCGCAGAACGTGGTCGCCTACGAGGGCGGCAGCGCGGACAAGCTGTTCGCGCTCGGGCTCACCGACAAGGTCCGCGGCTACGTGATGCCCCCGGCGAACCCGCCGGTCACCGAGTCGCCGTTCGCCGCGGAGTACGCGCGGACCGAGCTGCTCAGCCAGGACCTGCTCAACCGCGAGCTCGTCGTCGACGCGGGCGCGGACATGGTCGTCGCGGGCTGGCGCTCCGGGTTCAGCGACGAGCGCGGCATCACCCCGGCGCTGCTGGACCGCCTCGGGATCGCGAGCTTCATGCACACCGAGACCTGCTTCAACTACCCCGGATTCCCGCAGCGGGTCGCGCCGTTGGAGGGCCTCTACACGGACATGACGCGCCTGGGCGCGATCTTCCGGGTGCCCGACCGCGCCGAGGCCGTCGTCACCGCGATGAAGCAGCGCGTGGCCGCCGTCGCCGCGCAGGCGCCGACGAGCCCGACGCCACCGTCGGTGTTCCTCTACGACTCCGGCACCGACCGGCCGAACTCCGCCGCGAACCAGGTCCCGCCGAACGACATCATCCGGATCGCCGGGGGTACCAACATCCTCGCCGATCAGGACGCCCGCTGGACCGATGTCGGCTGGGAGACCGTCGTGCAACGTCAACCGGAGATCATCATGGTCCTCGACTACGGCGAGCAGAGTGCGAAGGAGAAGATCGACTTCTTGAGGTCCCTGCCGATCCTGCGCTCGGTCCCGGCCGTGCGGGACAACAGGTTCTTCGTGCTCGACTACAACGAGGGCATCAGCGGTCCGCGCAACATCGACGGCCTGGAGCGGTTCGGCGCCTACCTGCGCGAGCAGAGCCGATGACCGCGCCGACGCACCGCGCGGTACTGCGCGAGCCCGCGTTCCTGCGGCTCTGGACCGGCACGACCGCGTCCGGCCTGGCGACCTGGGCGCTGCCGTTCGTGCTCGGGCTGGCCGTGCTCGACGGGTCGCTGGACGCGATCGGGCTCGGGATCGTGCTCGGCGTGCGGACGGCCGGGTTCCTGGCCGCCGTCCCGATCAGCGGGGTGATCGCCGACCGGTACTCGCGCCGGGCCGTCGTCTCCTGGTCCGGGCTCTCGGCCGCGGTGGCGAGCGTGGCGATCGCGGTCGGTCTGGGCACCTCGTTGTGGCTGATGATCGTGGGCGCGGTGGTCGCCGGGGCCGGTCAGGGTGCCTGCCGGCCCGCGTTCCAGGCGCTCGTCGCGGAGATCGTCACCGACGACCGGCGCCAGCAGGCCAACGCCGCGATGACGTTCTCGGTGCGGGTCACCACGCTCGTCGCGCCGGCGGCGATCGCACTGCTCTCCGCGCTGCTCTCCACCCGAGCGCTGACGCTGGGCATCGCGCTGTTGTGGCTCCTCGCGGCGGCGATCCCGCCGCGCGGCACGTTCCGCCGCGAGGCCGCGGCGGGCGCGGGCGTCGCGTTCTTCACCGAGTTCGCCGACGGCGTGCGGGAGGCCCGCCGCCACCCCTGGTTCCTGGCCGGGCTGGGCGCGCTGACGACAGTGATCGCGACCGGCTACTCGGCCACCGGGGTGGCGCTGCCACTGGTCTCGCGCGACGTCTACGGCAGCGAGACCGTCCTGGCCGGGGCTCTGACCGGCTACACCGCAGGCGCCCTGCTCGGCGCGGTGATCATCTCGCGGTGGCGCCCGCAGGCCCGCGGCTGGTCCGCGCTGGCCGGTCTCGGCGTGTACACGGTGGCGCCGCTGGCGTTGCTGGTGCCGTTGCCGATCGCCGTGGTGGTCGCGGCCTACGTGGTGGCCGGGATCGGGATCGAGCTGTTCAACGTCCCGTGGTTCACCGCGGTGCAGCGCGAGGTCGACCCGGCGACGCTGGCGCGGGTGTCCTCGTTGGACTTCCTGCTCTCCTACGGCCTGGCCCCGCTCGGGCTCGCGCTGATCGCGCCGGCGATCGCCGCGTTCGGGCTCGCGCCGGTGCTGCTGACCTGCGCGATCGCCTGCGTCGCCGGTCCGGGCCTGGCGGCGCTGGTGCCGGGGACGCGTCGCTTCTCCCGCGAGCCGGAGGGGAGCGCGCGGTTCAGCTGAACCGCTCGGCCAGTGCCCGGCCCAGATACACGCCGGACAGGTACGCCGTCTGGACCCGGGACCTACCCCAGCCGTCCCCTGCCAGCGCGATGCCGTCGTCGCCGAGGTGGAAGGCGTCGCCCCGGGAGCCGACCGGGGCGGCGAAGCGCCAGCGGTGCACGTGGGTCCATTCCGGCGGCTCGTCGAGGTCGAGCAGCTCGGCGACGGCGGCCGTCATCTCCGGCGCGGCGGCCCGCGGGTCGGCGTCGTGGCGGCGGGCGAGCCCGGGCGTGCTGTGCGCGACCAGGACCGGGGCGCCGTCACCGCGGCGCAGGCCGTCGTCCGCGAGAAGCGAGAGTGCCGGGTGGTCGTTGACGAACGCGGCCGGCAGGTCCGGCCAGCTCCGCGCCGGGTAGCCGGCGACGAGGGAGAGCACCGGGTTCCAGCCCCGGCCGGCGACCGCGGCGGCGGCCGGTGAACCGGGCTCGATCAGACGCTCCGCCTGCGGGTCCGGCATCGCGACGACGACCGCGTCGGCCCGTTCACCGTCGACGACCGGGCCCGGCCCGACGGCGGCCACCTCCCGTCCGAGCTCCACCGGCAGGCCGTCGGCGAGGTCGGCGACCAGGCTCCGCAGACCGGCCGCGGCGGCCCAGCGCATCGGGCCTTCCGTGGCCTCACCCGGCGAGGTGCCGGTGAACACGGCGAGCCGGTCGGTCCACGGACGCGCCAGCCCCGCGGCCCCCCAGCGCCGCACCCGGGCGCCGAACTCGTCGTCGTCGACGGTGAAGTAGGCGGCCCCGATGTCGGCCGGACGTCCGTCGCGGCAGTGCACCCCCAGCCGTCCACCCACCGAGTGCGCCCGCTCCAACACCCGCACGTCGACGCCGCGCGAGGCCAGCTCCCGGGCGCACGCCACACCTGAGATCCCCGCTCCCACCACGAGCACGCCCATGCTCCCCGACCCTAGGTCCGCCACATCGGGCCGTCGCGTCCGGCGGCAAGTTAGGTGACCCTAATTCGGCAGTGTACGGTGGGCCGGACCACGGACCGGAGGGGGCGGCATGGAGGATATCACCGACGAGGCGCGGCTGCGGGAGATCATCTCCGAGCCGGTGCGTGCGGTGGCCGAGAAGGCCGTCGACCGGGTGGACGACGAGTCCCGACGGTTCCTCGAGGCGTCACCGTTCTTCCTGCTCGCCACGACCGGGCCCGGGGGCGCGACCGACGTGTCGCCGCGTGGGGACCCGCCGGGCAGCGTCCTGGTCCTCGACGACGGCCGGTCGGTCGCCTTCGGCGACCGCAAGGGCAACCGCCGCCTGGACTCTCTGCGCAACGTCCTGCACGACCCACGGGTCGGGATGCTGTTCCTGGTGCCGGGCTCGAACGACACGCTGCGGCTCAACGGGCGCGCCCGGATCGTGCACCGGCCGCCGTTCGCCCAGCGGCTCGCCGTGTCCGGGTCGGTGCCCGAGCTGGCGATCGTCGTCGAGGTCGAGGAGCTGTTCCTGCACTGCGCGAAGGCGTTCCTGCGCTCGTCGCTGTGGGACGCCGCGACCTGGCCGGACCGCCGCGACGTGCCCAGCGCAGGCCGGATCGCGAAGAGCCAGAGCGGGGTGAAGGTCCCCGCCGGGGTGATCGACGCGGCGCTGCGCCTGGAGGCGCGGCTCAACCGGTACTGAACGGCCGGGTCACCGGCCCCCGAGCAGCTCCGCCACCCGGTCGAAGCGGGCACGCCACCAGGCCGTCCGCTCGTCGTCCGCGGCGAACGCGGTGCGGCGCACGGGCTCGGGCGCGCGGCGCGGCACCGGCAGCGAGCCCCCCACCGGCACCAGCCGCTCCCCCGGGTCGACGACGTCGTCGACGAGCAGGGTGGCGGTGCCCAGACCGCAGGCGAGCGGCAGTTCGGGCAGGGCCCCGGCCAGCGCAAGGCCCGCGGCCAGCCCCACGCTCGTCTCCAGCGCCGAGGAGACCACGACCGGCAGCCCGCAGGCCTCGGCGACCTCCATGCAGCGGTGCACGCCGCCCAGCGGCGCCACCTTCAGCACCGCGACGTCGGCGGCCTCGGCCAGCACCACCCGCATCGGGTCCTCGGCGCGGCGGATCGACTCGTCGGCCGCGATCCTGACGTCGACCCGACGGCGCACGCGCGCGAGCTGCTCGATCTCCGGGCACGGCTGCTCGACGTACTCCAGCCCGCCCGCGGCCCGCTCCAGCAGCCCGATCGCGTGCACGGCCTCGCTCACGGTCCAGGCGCCGTTCGCGTCCACCCGCACCGCTCCGGACGGGCCGAGCGCGTCGCGCACCGCCTCCACCCGCTCCTCGTCCGCAGGCAGCGAGCCGGGCAGGTCGGCGACCTTGACCTTCGCCGTCGTGCACCCGGACTCGCGCACGATCCGGTGCGCCGTCACCGCGTCCACGGCGGGGACGGTGCAGTTCACCGGGATCCGGTCGCGCACCGGTTCCGGCCAGCCCACCCGCGCCGCCTCCACCGCGCTCGTCAGCCACGGCGCGGACTCGCGGTCGTCGTACTCGGTGAACGGACAGAACTCGCCCCACCCGGCGGCACCGGGGAGCAGCAGCCCCTCCCGCGTGGTGATCCCGCGGAACCGGGTGGTCATCGGGATCGCGTGGACGGAGACGTCGTCGGGCACCTCTGCGAACCTACGCCGCTCCGCTCAGTGCCGATGTTCGCTCCGCAAGCTCCGCTCAGGCGCTCAGTGCCGATGTTCGCTCCGCAAGCTCCGCTCAGGCGATCAGCTCATGATGCGACGGATCGATCCGGCGGGCGCGGCGGCGGAACGTGAACGTGGAGCCGGGCCACAGGGTGCGGTTGCGCCCGTGCTCGTCGAGGTACCAGCTGGCGCAGCCGCCCCGGCTCCACACCGCCTTGTCCAGCCGGCGCCCGATGTCGGCGTTGAACGCGTCCTGCGAGTCCTGCCGGGTGTCGATCGCGACGGCGCGGTGCTCGTCGACCGTGCGCATCGCGTCGAGCACGTAGTTCACCTGCGACTCGACCATCAGCACCATCGAGCTGTGGGCCAGCCCGGTGTTCGGGCCGACGATCGTGAACAGGTTCTCCGAACCCGGCGATCGTGGTGCCGAGCAGTGCCTGCGAGCCGTCGCTCCAGGCGTCGGAGAGCTTGACGCCGTCCCGGCCGGTGATCGCCATCCGGCTCATCCCGTCGCCGACGGCGAAGCCGGTGCCGAAGACGATCGTGTCGGCCTCGTGCTCCACGCCGTCGTCGGTGACCACGCCGCGCTCGGTGATCCGGGAGATCCCGCCGGTCTCGACGGCGACGTTGTCCCGGCGCAGCGCCGGGTAGTAGTCGTTGCTCATCAGGATGCGCTTGCAGCCCATGGTGAACGTCGGCGTGACCTTCCTGCGCAGCTCCGCGTCGCCGGCGAAGACCTTGCGCAGGTACAGCTGCCCGAGGCGCTGGATCGCCTGCATCACCGGCGGGTGCAGGAACCCGGCGACCAGGGCCTCGTGCCGCCGGTAGAGAGCGGCCCGGTAGGCCGCGCGGGCAAACGGGACTCGTCGGAAGCGCCGGCGGGCACGCTCGGTGATCGGCTTGTCCGGCTTGGGCAGCACCCACGGCGCGGTGCGCTGGAACAGCGTCAGCGCCCGGACCCGCGGCGCGATCGCCGGCACGAACTGGACCGCGCTGGCCCCGGTGCCGATCACGGCCACGTTCCGCCCGGTCAGGTCGTGGCGGTGATCCCACTGAGCGGAGTGGAAGACGGTGCCGGCGAAGCGGTCCAGTCCCTCGATCTCCGGGACGCTGGGCTCGTGCAACGCGCCGGTGCCGAACACGACATAGCGCGCACGGATCGTCTCCCCGTCGGCCAGGCGCACGTCCCAGCCGCTGCCGTCCCACTCGGCGCCGGCGACGGTCGCGCCGAACCGGATCCGGTCGCGCAGCCGGTAGCGGTCCGCGACATCCTCGAGATAGGAGCGGATCTCGGCCTGACGGGCGAACGTGCACGTCCACTCGGTGTTCGGGAAGAACGAGAACGAGTACAGGTGCGACTCGACGTCGCAGGCGCAGCCCGGGTAGACGTTGTCGCGCCAGGTGCCGCCGAGCGAGTCGCCCTTCTCCAGCATCACCCAGTGGCGACGGCCGTCCTCCTCCCTGAGGTGTCACCGACGGTAACCTACCACGGGTAACCTACCTCGGGTACGGTCCGCGGGTGCCGTCCAGTCCGCCCGCCGGGACCCGTCGCCGGGTCAGCCGCTCCCAGCGTGAGCGGCAGATCCTGGACGCTGCCGTGGACCTGTTCAGCGAGCACGGGTACTCCCACGCGTCGATGGACACCGTGGCCGAACGGG
Source organism: Pseudonocardia sp. (assembly GCA_030451825.1). GTDB lineage: Bacteria > Actinomycetota > Actinomycetes > Mycobacteriales > Pseudonocardiaceae > Pseudonocardia. The sequence goes on from JAKDNL010000055.1 coordinate 6,525, forward strand.
TCGGGGTCACCAAGCCGGTGCTCTACACCCACTTCGGCTCCAAGGAGGGCCTGCTGCTGGCCTGCATCAGCCGGGCCCGCACCGAACTGCTGGAGGCGACCGCCACGGCCGCCGCGACCGCCGGCACGCCGGAGGACATGCTGCGCCGCGGCACCCGCGCGTTCTTCGACCACCTCGACCAGCGGGCTCCGGACTGGAAGCTGCTCTACTCCGAGGCCGGGGTCGCCGCGGACGCGCTCGAGGAGGTCCGCACCCAGCAGACCGACTTCGTCGCCACGCTGCTGGGCGCCCAGTCCCCGGACACCGACGAGGCCCGGCTCATCGGGTGGGCCCAGGTGATCGTGGGTGCGTGCGAGCGGCTCGCCGTCTGGCGCGGGCAGGACCCGCGCGTGACCAGTGAGCAGGCCACCGAGTACCTGATGGACCTGGTCTGGACCGGCCTGGCCGGGCGACGCTCCGACACGTCGTGATCCGGCCGCCGTGTGGGTATCCGGCTGCGGGACAATGACCCGACCATGACCACCACCGCACCACGGCTGCTCCAGGTCCGGCGCACGGCGCGGGTGACCCCGCGGATGATCCGGGTGACCCTGACCGGCGGCGAGCTCGACGGCTTCCCCGGCCACGGACCGGACCGCCGGATCAAGATGTTCTTCCCGGTGCAGGGCCAGGACCGCCCGGCCGTTCCGCGCGCGAGCACCGGCGGACCGGTCTGGCCGCCCGGCGAGGCCCGCCCGACGATCCGGACCTACACGGTGCGCCGTTTCGACGACGCGGCCGGCGAGCTCGACGTCGACTTCGTCGTGCACGACGGGCACGGCCCGGCGGCGGCCTGGGCGCAGGACGCCGCCCCGGGCAGCTGGGTCGGGGTGTCCGAGCCGGGCGGGCGCTGGACCCCGGACCCGGAGGCCGCGTTCCACCTGGTGATCGGCGACGAGTCGGCGCTGCCCGCCGTGGCGACGGTCCTGGAGACGCTGTGCGGCCGGGAACGGGGCGACGATCCCGGGGTCGCGGTGCGGGCGTTCCTGGAGGTCGCCGACGCCGGCGAGGAGCAGGAGCTGCCCGGCGCGGCCGAGGTGACGTGGGTGCACCGCGGCGACCAGCCCGCCGGGACGCCGCTGGTCGCGGCCGTGCGGGACGCGGAGCTGCCGACGGGCCGGGGGCAGGCGTGGCTCTCCGGCGAGTCGGCGGCGGTGCGCGACCTGCGCTCGCACCTGCTCGAGGACCGGAGGCTGGACCGCCGGGCGGTCTACGCCACCGGGTACTGGCGGGCCCGGTAGCCGCTCTGCCCAGGCCCACGCCCACAGACCGGCGACAGGACGGGCACAGCTCGCGCACAGGATCGTCGGATGTGCTGTCTAGCATGACCGAGGTGAGCGAACGCGGACGCGAGGCGGGCCTGCGGCGCGCGGACGGCAGCCCGATCCGCGTGCTCGTCGTCGACGACGAGTCCACGCTGTCGGACCTGCTCGCGATGGCGCTGCGCTACGAGGGCTGGGAGGTCCGCACGGCCGCCGACGGGCTCACCGCGATCCGGCACGCGCGCGAGTTCCGCCCGGACGCGGTCGTCCTCGACGTGATGCTGCCCGACCTGGACGGGTTCGAGGTGCTGCGCCGGATGCGCGCCGACGTCGCCGAGGTACCGGTGCTGTTCCTGACCGCGCGCGATGCGGTGGAGGACCGGATCGCCGGGCTCACCGCGGGCGGCGACGACTACGTCACGAAGCCGTTCAGCCTGGAGGAGCTCGTCGCGCGGTTGCGCGGGCTGCTGCGCCGGGCCGGGATGGCCGCAGGGCGTCAGGACGGCGAGCTCTCCGTCGGCGACCTGGTGATGGACGAGGACGGGCACGAGGTCCAGCGCGGCGACGAGCCGGTCGAGCTGACCGCCACCGAGTTCGAGCTGCTGCGGTTCCTGATGCGCAACCCGAAGCGGGTGCTGTCCAAGGCCCAGATCCTGGACCGGGTCTGGCACTACGACTTCGGCGGCCAGTCCAACGTGGTCGAGCTCTACGTCTCCTACCTGCGTAAGAAGATCGACGCCGGCCGCGCCCCGATGATCCACACGGTGCGTGGGGCCGGGTACGTGCTGCGCCCGGCCAGCGAGTGAGCGCGCGGGTCCGGCGGTGGTGACGGCACGGGTCGCGGGCCGCGTCCGCTCGCTGCGGGCCCGGCTCGTGATCACCGTGCTGCTGTTGTTCACGCTCGCGTGCGTGGCGATCGGGGTCGCGACGTCGGTCGCGCTGCAGCACTTCCTCGACGGCCGCCAGGACCGCGAGGTCGAGATGTCGGTGGAGCGGTTCGAGAAGTCCGCGACCGGTCAGCTGCGCCCGCCCCCGCCCGGCGACGGCGCCCCCGGCGGCGAGCCCGCCGGCGGGTTCCTCCTCGGGCCGCAGGGCCCCGGGTCGATCGGTGCCATCGTGCGGGGCGGCACCGTGACCCGGGCCGAGCTGATCGACCGGGGCGGCGCGCGGGCCGACATCCCCGCCGCGGACCTGGCCCGGCTGGCGACCGTCGTCCCGCAGGACCGCCCGCAGGACCTGGAGCTCTCCGGGATCGAGTACCGGGTGGACGCGGTCGTCGGCCCGGACGGGATGACCTACGTGCTGGGCCGCCCGAACGACGACGTCGCGGACGTCCTCGGGCGCCTGCTCCTGATCGAGGTCGTCGTCCTCGGCGGTGCGGTGATCGTCGCCGGGGTGGCGGCGACGGTGCTGGTCCGGCGCGAGCTGCGCCCGCTGGAGCGGGTGGCCGGGGTGGCCGGTCAGGTCGGTGCGCTGCCGCTGGACCGCGGCGAGGTGCACCTGGCCGCCCGGGTCCCGGCCCCGGACCCGCACACCGAGGTCGGGCAGGTCGGCGCGGCGCTGAACCGGATGCTGGACAACGTCGAGGGCGCGCTCGCCGCCCGTCAGGACTCGGAGACGCGGCTGCGCCGCTTCGTCGCCGACGCCAGCCACGAGCTGCGCACCCCGCTGGCCGCGATCCGCGGCTACGCCGAGCTGTCGCGCCGCGAACGCGAACCGGTGCCGGCCGGCACGGCGCACGCGCTGGTCCGGATCTCCTCGCAGGCCGAGCGGATGAGCACGCTGGTCGAGGACCTGTTGCTGCTGGCCCGCCTGGATGCCGGACGCCCGCTGGAGCGCGCCCCGGTCGACCTCACCCGCCTGGTGCTCGACGCCGTCGGCGACGCCCACGTCGCCGGGCCGGGGCACCGCTGGGTGCCCGACCTGCCGGACGAGCCGGTCACCGTCGACGGCGACGCCGGCCGCCTGGCCCAGGTGGTGACGAACCTGCTGGCCAACGCCCGCACCCACACCCCGGAGGGCACGACGGTGACGGTCGGGCTGGCGACCGAGCCGGCCGGCGCGGTCCTGACCGTGACCGACCACGGGCCGGGGATCGCACCGGAGGTGCTGCCCCGGGTGTTCGAGCGGTTCGCCCGCGGCGCGGCGTCGCGGAGCCGGGCCGGCAACGACACCCCGAGCACCGGGCTGGGGCTGGCGATCGTGTCCGCGGTCGTCGCGGCCCACCACGGGACGGTCGAGGTGGACAGCGAGCCCGGGCGCACCACGTTCACCGTGCGGCTGCCGGCCACGGCGCCGCCCGCGTCCGGGCCTACCGCTCCTCCGGTGGAACGAGATCCTCGGAGAGCTCGGCGATGAACGTGTCCATCGTCTGCTGCATGGTGGAGCGGAACGCCCCGAGCAGCGCCTGGGTGGCGACCGGTTGCAGCGCCTCGACGGCCGTCCGGACGTCGGCGGCGCCGGCCCGCGGGAGCCCGGCCGCGACGTGCGGGTTCCACAGGTGGTCCCGGAACAGGCCGACGAACAGCTCGGCGATCTCCCGGGTACGGGCCTCGAGCGGGCCCCGGATGTCGAGCACCGCCGCCACCGGGATGCCGATCGCCACCGCCTGCGCACCGGCCCTGATCAGGGCGGGGTTGACCACCCGCAGCCGTCCGTCCCGATCGGACTCGATCAGCCCGGGGCCGCGCAGCTCCTCCAGCGCACCGTCGGGCAGCGTGACGCCGAGCCAGCCGGCGAACTCCCCCTCGTCCATCTCCACCGGCTCCTCGGGCTCCCAGGGCGCGAGCATCCCGCGGTAGAGACGCAGTGCCTCCTCGGCGCCGCCGGAGGACGTCTGATTGATCAGCACGCCGATCGCGGCGAGTGTGAAGCCGCGACGCTGCAACCCGGAGATCAGCTCCAGCCGGGCCAGGTGCGACGCGCCGTAGTAGGCCGTGCGACCGCGCAGCTCACCGGGCGGCAGCAGCCCGCGCGAGAGGTGCGCGCGCACGTTGCGGACCGTCATGCCGGACCGCGTCGCCAGCGCGTCGATCGTGAACTCGTCGCCCGTCCCGTTCATCGGCGCAGACCCTATCCGCGCAAGCCGGTCGCCGACGCCGCACGAGAGGGCGCCGCGGTCCGCCATGATCTCGACACGAACTGATGGCTCATGATCGCGCTATCGACGAGGTTCCGTTCGGGGCCCTGCTCGTGCAGCTCAACGCACTTGTTGTCCTCACCATTGGCATCGAACTCGTCATCGATAGTACTGTCCGCACAGCAGAGCGTCACCTCTGAACGGGAGACGAGGGCACCCGATGAACAGTCCGCCGGTCCGGTTGCCGCGCGGAACGCGCCGGCTGCGCCGGACCGCGACGCGGTTCACCACTCCCCTGCTCCCGGACGACTACCTGCTGCTGCTCAACCCGCTCTGGTCGGCGCGGGAGCTGCGCGGGCGGATCGTCGAGGTGGTCCCGGAGACCGACGACGTGGTCACCCTGGTGATCAAGCCGGGCTGGGGCTGGGCGTTCGACCACCGGCCGGGCCAGTACGTCGGGATCGCGGTCCAGGTCGACGGGCGGTTCCACTGGCGCTCCTACTCGTTGACCTCCCCGCCCACGCGCGAGCGGGGCCGGATCTCGGTCACGGTCAAGGCGATGCCGGAGGGCTTCCTGTCCCGGCACCTGGTCGGCGGGGTCGACGACGCTGGTCCGGCTCGCGGCGCCGCGCGGGGACTTCGTGCTGCCGGACCCGCCGCCGGCCTCGGTCCTGTTCCTGACCGGCGGCAGCGGCATCACCCCGATCATGGCCATGCTGCGCACGGTTCTCCGCGGACCTGTCCGGTGGCGAGGCGCAGGGCGGCGCGGTGACGTTCCGCCGCACCGGCACCACCGTCGACGCCAACGGCGCGACGACGCTGCTCGAGGCCGGGGAGAAGGCCGGGCTCGTGCTGCCCTACGGCTGCCGGATGGGCATCTGCCACACCTGCGTCATCGGGTTGACATCCAGGGCGCGGCGAATGGTACCTGCGCCAGCTGCTCGGCTCGGCCAACTTCACCGGCAACCGGCTGATGCACGTGATGTCGGGCAGCCTCGGCTACCAGATCGAGCACCATCTGTTCCCGGATCTGCCCTCGAACCGGTACCCGGAGATCGCCGGCACGGTCCGGGCGCTGTGCGAGAAGTACGACCTGCCCTACACCACCGGCCCGTTCCCGCGGCAGTTCTGGCAGGCCACCCGTTCGATCTGGCGGCTGTCGCTGCCGGCCCGCGGGCTGGCCGCCTCGGAACGACGTCGCCAGGCGCGCGGCCTCGTCCGGCGCCGCCGGAGCGGCACGCCCGCCTAGAGACTCCCGGGCAGGTGCGCGTGGAACCCCCGTCCACGCGCCGACCACCCGGTGAGCACCGGCTGCATGCCCGCAGCCGGAACACCGGTCCGGTCGGCGGAGACCCCCCTTTCGCCGACCGGGCCGGCCGCTCCCGCCCCGGAGCACTCACAGCGAGCGCACAACCGGCGTACAGGATCGCGACAGCACCGACCGGCAGCGTGGTGACCATGCCGCTGGAAGCCGAACGCCCGTGACCACCACCGACCTCCGGCCGCCCCGGGCGGCCGTCCGCTCCGCGCGGCCGGAACCCGTTCCCCCGGGGGGTCGGCATCGCGGCGCGGCCCCGGTGCCCGCGCCGGGGCACCGGCCGCCCTGGGAGATCCCGGGCCTGGTCGTGATGCTGCTCGGCACCGGGCTGCTCTACCTGTGGAACCTGTCCGCGTCGGGCTGGGCGAACTCGTTCTACGCCGCCGCGGTGCAGGCCGGGACGCAGAGCTGGACCGCGTTCCTCTTCGGCTCCCTCGACTCCGCGAACGCGATCACGGTGGACAAGCCACCGGCGTCGCTGTGGGCGATGGAGATCTCCGCGCGGATCTTCGGGTTCTCCTCCTGGAGCATCCTGGTGCCGCAGGCGCTGATGGGCGTCGGTGCGGTCGCGCTGCTGTGGGCGACGGTGCGACGGGTGTCCGGACCGGGCGCGGGCCTGCTGGCCGGCGCCGTGCTCGCGCTGACCCCGGTCGCGACGCTGATGTTCCGGTTCGACAACCCGGACGCGCTGCTGGTCCTGCTGCTCGTCGCGGCCGCGTACTGCACGACCCGCGCGATCGACGGCCCCCCGGGCGGGGCCGGCACCCGCTGGCTGGCACTGGCCGGGTTCGTCATCGGCTTCGCGTTCCTGACCAAGATGATGCAGGCCTTCCTGATCCTGCCCGCGCTCGCCGCGGCCTACGGACTGGCCGCGCCGACCGGGCTCGGACGGCGCATCGGGCAGATGGCCGTGGCCGGTGTCGGGATCGTGGTCGGATCCGGGTGGTGGCTGCTCACGGTCGCGCTCTGGCCGGCCGCGGCGCGTCCCTACATCGGCGGCTCGACGAACAACTCCGCCTGGGAGCTGGCCCTGGGCTACAACGGTCTCGGCCGGATCTTCGGCGGCTCCGGGAACGGGGGCGGCGCCGGTGGGGGTGGCGGCACGATGTTCGGTGGCTCCACCGGGATCACACGGATGTTCGGCTCCGCGTTCGGCACCCAGATCAGCTGGCTGCTGCCGGCCGCGCTGCTGCTCGGCGCCGTCGCGTTCTGGCTGCTCCGCCGGGCTCCGCTGGCCGCACGGAGCGGACGCGGCCAGGATCCTGCCGGACCGGCGACGCGCACCACCACCACCGACCGGACCCGCGCCGCGCTCGTGCTGTGGGGCGGCTGGACGCTGGTCACAGCACTGACCTTCAGCTTCATGAGCGGCACCATCCACCCGTACTACGCGGTCGCGCTGGCCCCGGGCATCGCCGGGCTGGTCGCGGTCGGCGGGGTCACCGTGTGGGCGGCCCGCGACACCTGGCTCGGGCGCTGCACCCTGGCGCTGGCCTCGGCCGGGACCGCGGTGTGGGCGTTCGTGATGCTCGGCTGGTCGGACTCGGGGCTGTCGGTGATCCGCTGGCCGGTGCTGGTGATCGGCGTCCTGGCCGGTCTGGCGCTCCTCGTGCCGTTGTCCCGGACGCGCTGGGCGGGGATCGCCGTCGGCGTCGCGCTGGTGGCCGGGCTGGTCGCGCCCGCGGCGTACTCGGTGCAGACGGCCCTGACCGCGCACACCGGCTCCACACCCGTCGCCGGACCGTCCGCCGCCGGGAGCACCGATGGCCCCGGTGGTGGCGGTGACGGCGGAGGTTCCGGAGGCGGCACACCGCCGAGCAGCGGCGACGGGGCGTCGAGCACCACCGCGACCACGACGGGCACCGCCGCGACGACGGCCACGACGGACGACGCCGCGCAGGCCGGCGGTCCCGGGGGCGGGGGCCAGGGAGGCGAGGGTGAGCAGACCAGCGCCGAGGTGACCACGCTGCTGCAGAACGCGGGCACGACGTGGGCCGCGGCCACCGTCGGGTCGCAGTCCGCGGCGTCGCTGGAACTGGCCGACACCGACTCCGACATCGCGGTGATGGCGATCGGCGGCTTCTCCGGCACCGACACCTACCCGACCCTGGCGCAGTTCCAGGCCTACGTGGCCGACGGGCAGATCCACTACTTCGTCGGCGGAGAGCAGGGTGGTGGTCAGGGCGGCCCCGGCGGCGACAGCGGGGTCTCCTCCGAGATCACCGCCTGGGTGCAGGCCCACTACGCGGCGACGACCGTGGGCGGGCAGACCATCTACGACCTGACCCAGCCGACGAGCTGAACCGGAACACACCACTCGACCCGGTGGGCCTCCTGCGCCAGGCCCGCCGGGTCGTCCTCCTGCGGTGACGACGGCGCCGGTCCGCGCGCGGCGTTCACCGGTGAGAGTGACCTGACGGCTCCCGGACGCAAGCACGACGACCACCACGTCACACTCACCCCTTTCCGGCCCCCGCGGACCGGGATGCGGTCCGGAACCGCCTCGCCGTCCGCCGCGATCATGACGGAGTAGGGCCGACGGGCGAGCACCTCGTCGGTACGGCCGCCGCTACCGCTTCGTCGTCTTCGTCGTCCCGGCCTCCGCGGCGGTATCGGCTGTCGCGGCACACCGGCCGCACAGACCCCACCACACCACCTCGGCCTCCTCGACCCGGAAATCACCACGCTCCGAGGGCTCCAGGCAGGGCGCCGCGCCGAGGGCGCACGCCACGTCCCGCACCGCTCCACAGGAGCGGCACACCAGATGGTGGTGGTTATCGCCGTGTTGCAGCTCGAACAGGGCTGGCGATCCGGCGGGCTCGATGCTGCGCACCAGGCCGACCCTGCGCAGGTCCTCCAGCACGTTGTACAGGCCTTGCCGGGACAGCTCCGCGACGGCAGCCGGGCCGGCGGCCGACCCCATCCGCGTCACCACGTCCCCGACGTCGGTCGCCGTGGAATGCGGATGGTCGGCCAGGGCGAGCAGCACCGCACGCCGGTGCGGCGTACTGCGCAGGCCACGCCCCCGGAGCAGGGCGGTCAGGTCCGTCATGACGACCACGGTACGCCAGCACCTTGGACGACGGCAGGTTGTGGCCGTGTACAACTGATGGACTTCAACAATAAATTGACTCCATCAACCCTAGGGGGTATAACGGAGTCATGACCACCACGGAGAACATCACAGCAAGCCAGGACGTCGACGCCGCCCGCGGCTTCGTCGCCTCACCCCAGCTCGCACAGAACCTGCAGAAGGTGCTCGTCGACCTGGTCGTCCTGCACCTGGAGGGCAAGCAGGCCCACTGGAACGTCGTCGGGCCCAACTTCCGCGACCTGCACCTGCAGCTCGACGAGATCGTCGACAGCGCGCGTGAGCACGCCGATACGATCGCCGAGCGGATGCGGGCCCTGCAGGCCGTTCCGGACGGCCGGCCGCACGTCGTCGCCGAGACCACCGGGCTCCCGCGCCAGCTCCCCGGTGAGCAGGACACCGCCGCCGTCGTCGACGCGGTGACCGGACTGATCCGGCGCACCGTCGCCACCGTGCGGACCGTCCACGACGCCGTCGACGACGAGGACCCGACGAGCGCGGACCTCCTGCACGCGCTGACCGCGGACCTGGAGAAGCAGGCCTGGATGCTGGCCTCGGAGAACCGGAAGGCCTGACCCGCACGCGGCACATGGGCCCCTACCTGGTGGTCGCCGCGGCGATCGGCCCGGCCGCAGCACGGCGCTCGTCGAGGCGAGGATTGGACGAGAGCTCCGTTCGTACGCCCGGGGTGGACGAGAGCTCCGCTCGCGCACCCTCCCGGGGCTCCCTGACTCCCCGGAGAGCTCCCTGGGGCGCCCCTGGCGAGCCTGGATTGGACGAGGGCTCCGTTCGTGCAGCGGAGGTGGACGAAAGCTCCGCTCGTGCAGCGGGGGATGGAGCGGATCCTGCGGTTCGCGGCGGAGGTGGTGGTGCCTCGGCTGGATGCGACCCGGTTCGGGATCGACCGGGTGCTCGACCGACGGACGGCCCCGGATCACGAAAGCCTGGCTACTGCGCCGGCCCCACGAACCGGTAGACGGCGCCGTCGTCCGCCTGTCGTTCCGGTGCGAGCTGGTAGGTCGAGGTGTGCCGCTGGGCCGGCGGGAGGGGGACCCCGGTACTGGCGATCTCGGCGACCGCGGGGTCGAGCAGGTCCAGCCGGGGCGGCGGTGTCCCGTCCGGGGCGGCGCCGATCGTCGCCCACTCACCGCCACGGGGGCCGTCCTCGATGAAGGCGCGGATCTGCGGACCAGTCATACCAGCACGGTACGACGCTCCTGGCGGGCCGGCACGGATCGACCACCCGGGTGTCCACAGACCCGACGTCCGCCCTGACAGACTGCCCCCATGGCCCCGTCCTCGATGCCCGGATCCATCGCCGACGCCGCCCGCTCGGCGCTCGAGATCGGCACCGGAACCGCCCGCGCCACGATCGCGCTGACCCGCTCCGGAGTCGTCCGGCCGATCCGCCCGGAGCGGCTCTACGGGATGGGCCGGGCCCTGGTCCGCTACGGGTACAGCGTGACCGCGGCATTCTGCGTCGGCGCGGCGCGGCACCCCTACCGGCTCGCCGTCGTCGACGACGACGGCGTGCTCACCTACGCCGAGCTGGACGCGCGCACCGACCGGATCGCGCAGGCGCTGCTCGCCTCCGGCGCCGCGCCGGGCGGGGCCGTCGGCATCCTGTGCCGCAACCACCGCGCCCCGGTCGAGGTGATGGTGGCGGCCGGCAAGGCCGGCGCCGACGTGGTGCTGCTCAACACCGGGCTCTCCGCCGAGCAGCTGCGCGGGGTGGCGCAGCAGCAGAAGTTGCACACCGTCGTCACCGACCCGGACTTCACCCACCTGATCCCGGACGGGCCGCGGGTGATCCGCACCGACGGTGACGGTCCCGGCACGCTGAACGCGATGGCCGAGGCCGGTGGGCCCGCGGAGCTGCCGTTCAAGCCCGAGCGCAGCAGGATGATCGTGCTGACCTCCGGCACCACCGGCACGCCGAAGGGCGCCAAGCGTCCGCACCCCTCCAGCCTCGCGCCGGCCGCGTCGATCCTGTCCGCGATCCCGCTGCGGGCCGGCGAGCCGGTACTGATCGCCGCCCCGTTGTTCCACACCTGGGGCAACGCCGCGCTGATGCTGGCGGCGCTGCACGGATCGACCGTCGTGCTGGCGCGCGCGTTCGAGCCGAAGGCTTTCCTCGATGTCGTCGAGCGCCGGCGGTGCACAACGATCTTCGCGGTGCCGGTGATGCTGCAGCGGGTGCTCGACCACGTCCGCGACGCCGAAAGCCCTGGTGAGGGCTGGGCCGGATCGCATCGCCCGCGGATCGTCTCGGTCAGCGGCTCGGCGCTGCCGGCCGAGCAGGCGCTGAGCTTCATGGACCGCTTCGGCGACTGCCTCTACAACCTCTACGGCTCCACCGAGGTCTCCTGGGTCTCCATCGCCGGGCCGGCCGACCTGCGCGCCGCCCCGGGCACGGCGGGCCGCGCCCCGGCCGGCACCACGCTGGTCATCCTCGGCGACGACGACCAGCCGGTCGGTCCGGGCGTCGAGGGCCGCGTGTTCGTCGGCAACGACCTGCCCTTCGACGGCTACACCGGCGGCGAGAGCTCGCTGGAGGAGCGCGATGGCCTGCTCGGGACCGGCGACGTCGGGCACCTGGACGACCACGGCAGGCTGCACCTCACCGGCCGGGCCGACGACATGATCGTCTCCGGTGGGGAGAACGTGCACCCGGGCCCGGTCGAGGAGCTGATCGCGAGCGCGGAGGGCGTGCGCGAGGTGACGGTGCTCGGCGTCCCGGACGAGAAGTTCGGGCAGCGGCTCGCGGCCTACGTCGTGCGGGCCACCGGGTCGCAGCTCGACGGGGACACCGTCCGCGACCTGGTCCGCGGCGAGCTGGCCAAGTTCGCCGTCCCGCGCGACGTGCACTTCCTCGACGAACTCCCCCGCAACCAGTCCGGCAAGGTGCTGCGCACGGAGCTCCCCGGGCAGAGCTAGCACGAGCCGGCCCGAACGACCACCCGGATGGCGTAAATCATCGGTCACCCGATTGAGCTGAGCCTACCCTTGCCTATACTGAATCGATGGCAGCGGACGGCGTGGACGACCTCGCGGTGCGGGGTTGTGCTGCGCTGAGCTCGGGTGCCGGGGAACCGTTGGCCGGCACCGCCCCCGCGATGCGCCGGGTGGTCGCGGTCGAGCACGTCGGGATGTGGCCGCCACGGGTGGCCGCGCACCCGGACGAGGACGTCGCCGGGCTCGCCGAACGCCTGCGCGCCCAGGACGCCACGCTTCTACTGATCCGCCGACCGGGCCGTCGCGGGCGGGAGACCGACGAGCGCGCCGTTTTCGTCGCCGACCTGGCGCCCGGCCGCTCGCGGGTGGTGCACACGACCGTGCGCGGCCCGGGCGACCTGGACGCGGTCTCGTTCGACCTCTCCGCAGGGGAACCGGTCGCCGACCCCCTGCTGCTGGTGTGCGCGCACGGGCGTCGCGACGTCTGCTGCGCGGTCCGCGGGCGGGCCCTGGCCGCGGCGGTCGCGGCCGCCGAGCCGTCCGGCGGGGTGTGGGAATGCACCCACCTCGGCGGGCACCGCTTCGCCCCGACCGCGCTCGTACTGCCGACCGGGTACGCCTACGGGCGCCTGGACACGGCCACCGCCGTCGACGTGCGCAAGGCGGCCGGGCTCGGCGAGGTCGTGATGAAGGACTGCCGCGGGCACGTCGGACTGGACCCGGTGGCCCAGGTCGCCGAGATCGCCGTGCGCGAGCACACCGGGGTCCGCGACGCCGACGGTCTGGTCGTCGTGGCTCGACAGGTCGTCGACGAGGTGGGCGGCGCCGGCATCGTCGAGGTGGGCGACCCCGAGGGGCGACGCTGGGCCGTCGACGTGCGGGTGGACTCCGGCACCGGCACCCGTCCACCGTCCTGCGGGGCCGCGCTGGAGCCGGTCACGCCCCTCGTCGCCGGGCCGCCGCGGCCGCTGGCCTGAAGCCTCAGGCGGGTCCGGGCCTCAAGCGGTCCGGGCCTCAGGCGGTCCTGGCCTCGGGGGCGTCGGTCTCGGCGTGTACCGGCCTGCGGGCGGCGGGAACGATCGGGCGGATCTCGGCGGTGGGCCCGTCCTCGATCTCGGGTAGCGGGGCGGTCGACCGGCTCGGACGGCGGGGGCCGGCCGGCGTCTCCTGTACCCAGTTTCGCGCCATCAGCCCCACCTCCATCGGATCGTCCCCATCGGATTGTTGCTGATCTGCGACGACGGTAGGACTGCCGCGGCCAGGAGTCAGCCCTTACGGTCTATCAGGACTCCGAACGGTTCTTCCCGTCCTGTCGACGGTCGTGGCGAACCAGCGGTCCAGGGTATCGGCCAGGCCGTCGTCGCTCACGGGGGCGGTCACCTCGTCGGCATCGGCGCGGACGGTGTCCGGGGCCTGTCCCATCGCGACGCCGTGCCCGGCCCAGCGCAGCATCTCCCGGTCGTTGTCGCCGTCGCCCACGGCGAGCACGTCGGCGGCGTCGATCCCGAGCCGCCGCGACACCCGGGCCAGGCCGGAGGCCTTGGAGACGCCGGCCGCGACGACCGTCACCCACGACATCTCGTGGTCCAGCGTGACGGTCGCGTCCGGCAGGTCCAGGCCGGCCGCGCGCAGCCGGGTCTCGGCCGGGGTGCGCCCTGGCCAGTACATGGTCAGCTTCGGGGACGGCTCGGCGGTCAGCCGATCGATCCCGACCTCGGTCACCCGCCCGGCCAGGACGCCGTCCGGGAACGGCGCGCTCACCCGCTGCCCGACGCCGACGTGCTCGCAGGCGAAACGCGCGTCCGGGAACCGCTCGCGCAGCCGGGACAGCGCGTCGCCGACCTCGAAGTGGATCACCGTGCGCACCTCGCGGGTCGCGGTGTCGAGCTCCACGGCACCGTTCGACGCCAGCGTGGTGCCGCGGGTCATCGCGAGCTGGTCCAGGGCCGTGGCGACCCCGACGACGGTGCGCCCGGTGCAGAGCATCACCTCGGCGCCGCGGGCGGCGAGGTCGATCGCCGCGAGCACCCGCAGGGTCGGCGGGGAGGCTGCGTGGACGACGGTGCCGTCGATGTCCAGGGCGACCAGACGGGGACGCCAGCCGTTCGGTCGCACCCCTCCACCGTAGTGCCGAAGCCCCCGAAACAACCGTGGGGCAGGTCTCACATGCGTCGTTCACAGCCGGGACACAGACTCGGCACCGGAGACCCACAGCCGGCGCGGACAGGGTCATCACCGTGACCAGCACGCTGCGCGAACCCCACACCGATCCCCCGCCGCACCCGCCGGACCCGGACGGCTCCCCACCGTCGCGATGGCCGGCGGGCGGCAGGCACATCGCGCTGCACCGCGTCCTGCTCGCGGTGCTGCTCGGTGGCACGGCGGTGCTCTACCTGTGGGGGCTGTCGCGCTCCGGCTGGGCGAACGCGTTCTACTCCGCGGCCGCGCAGGCCGGCGGCACCAGCTGGAAGGCATGGTTCTTCGGCTCCTCGGACGCCGCGAACGCGATCACCGTGGACAAGGCGCCCGGTGCCCTGTGGGTCACCGGGCTGTCCGTGCGGATCTTCGGGCTGAGCAGCGCGAGCATCCTGGTCCCGCAGGCCCTGATGGGCGTCGGCTCCGTCGCGCTGCTCTACGCCGGGGTCCGGCGGGCGGCCGGGAGCAGCGCCGGCCTGATCGCCGGCGCGGTGCTGGCCCTGACCCCGGTCGCCGTACTGATCTTCCGGTTCAACAACCCGGACGCGTTGCTGGTGCTGGTGCTCGTCGGCGCGGCCTACGCCGTGCTGCGGGCGGTCGAGGCCGGGACGGCGCGCTGGCTGGTGCTGGCCGCGGCGCTGGTCGGGGTCGGGTTCCTGGCCAAGATGCTGCAGGCGTTCCTGGTGCTGCCCGCGTTCGCTCTGGTGTGGACGGCGTTCGCGCCGGTCGGGATCGGACGGCGGATCCGCGGCCTGGTGCTGTCCGCGGTGGCGCTGGTGGTCTCCGCGGGCTGGTGGGTGCTGGTCGTCGAGCTGTGGCCGGCTGCGGACCGGCCCTACATCGGCGGGTCGCAGGCCAACAGCGTTCACCGGCCTGACCTTCAGCCTCATGGCCGGGATCATCCACCCGTACTACACGGTCGCCTACGCACCGGCGACCGCGGCGATCGTCGGTATCGGCGCGGTGGTCCTGTGGCGGCGCCGGTCCGACGTGTCCGCGCGGCTGCTGATGGCCGCGGCCGTGCTGATCAGCGCGGGCTGGTCGTTCGCGCTGCTGAGCGAGGCGTCGACCTGGATGCCGTGGCTGCACTGGACCGTCCTCGCGCTCGGGATTCTCTCCGGCGCCGCTCTGACCGGCGTGCACCGGATGCCGAAGGCACTGGCCGCCGCAGTGGTGACGGCGGCGCTGGTGGCAGGTCTCGGTGGCTCGACCGCCTGGGCGGTGGCCACCTCGGCGGCCAGCCACACCGGCGCGATCCCCAGCTCCGGACCGTCCGGGTACG
>JAKDNL010000534.1 GCA_030451825.1 Pseudonocardia sp.
GAAGCGGGGGGATTCGAACCCCCGGTCACTCTCGTGACGCTCGCTTTCAAGGCGAGTGCATTCGGCCGCTCTGCCACGCTTCCGCTTGGCAGGGTAGTCGTTCCTCCCGCCCGTCCGGATCACCTCTCCGGGTCGATCACCGACAGGGCTGCGGACCGGGGTCGGCGGGAGTGTGGTGGGATCTCCGCGGACACGCGGGGAGGCCAGGATGCGGTTCGACGAGAACGCCCAGCTGGACACGTCGGGGGTCGATGACCTGCGCGGATCCCGAGGCGGGGGCGGTATCGGTGGCCGGGTCGCGGCCGGCGGTGGCGGGCTCGGCGTCGTCGGACTGATCCTCTACTTCGTACTCTCGCAGTTCGCCGGGATGGACCTCGGCGGCATCGACGTCGGCGGCGGGTACGGCGGGCTGAGCGGCGTCAGCTCCTCCGGGCAGACCGCGGACAGTGGCCGGCTGCAGCAGAGCTGCCGCACCGGGGCGTCGGCGAACACCTCGACCGACTGCCAGGTCGTCGCCGTGCTCAACTCCCTGGACAGCTACTGGTCCGACTCCGCCCGTTCGGGCACCTCGTTCGAGCGTCCGCGGACGAACTTCTTCGACGGTGGTGTGAACACCGGCGGCTGCGGCAGCGCGACCTCGGACACCGGGCCGTTCGCGCAGGCCTACGTGATCGCCCACGAGTACGGCCACCACGTCCAGAACGTCCTGGGGACGAACCGCCGCGTCGGCAACGACACCGGCCCGACGTCCGGTTCCGTGCGCCTGGAGCTGCAGGCCGACTGCTACGCCGGGGTGTGGGCGGGGCACGCCACCACCATGCCCGGTTCCAGCGGGCGTCCGCTGATCACCGACCTGACCCAGGACGACGTCGACGCAGCCCTGGACACCGCGTCCAAGATCGGCGACGACTACATCCAGACGAACCTGGACGGCGGTCAGGTCGACGAGTCACAGTTCTCGCACGGCAGTTCCGCGCAGCGCGAGCGCTGGTTCACCACCGGCGTCGAGTCCGGGAACCCGGCCCGTTGCGACACGTTCTCCGCCCGCAGCCTGGGCTGAGAGGAGCTCGCGGAACGATCATCAGCGCTGAGCTACCGGGTCAGCCGTGCGAGCTGACGGTCGACGACGGCGAGCGCCGAGTCCGAGGTGTGGTCGCCGACCAGGATCGACTCCCCCAGCCCGCCGGCCAGGGCGAACAGGACGGTCGACTCGTGCGACGGGTCGACGCCACCGTCGATCCGTCCCGCGTCCCGGGCGTGGCGCAGCTTGTCGGTCAGGGCGTCACGCATCATCCGGTTGCCGCCCCGGTAGGCCTCGCGCAGCTCCGGATCGGCCACCGCGCGGACGAAGAACGCGGATCCGACCAGGGCGTCGGTCCGGCTCTCGTCATCCAGCGGGAGCATCCCGGCCAGGACCGCCCGCACGAACTCCAGCGGCTCGTCCGTGGTGACCTGTGCGAGCTGGGCCCGGATCCGTTCGTCGACCCGGATCCGCAGCAACGTCGCGGTGAAGGCCAGCAGCTCCTCGCGCGAGCCGAAGTAGTGCTGGACGCGTCCCTTGGACACGCCCGCCTCCTCGGCCACGCGGTTCAGGCTGACCGTCTCCAGCCCCTCCCGGGCGGCGATCCGCCAGAGCGCCTCGGCGATCTCTCCCCGCCGTTGCCCGTGGTCGACGATCCTCGGCACCCGAACCTCCGTCACAATCCGATCGGCTTGCAAAATCGGACAACAGCTTTTACAGTCCGATCGTATCGCAACAGAGGGGGAGCCATGAGGGTCGGACACTTCACCAGCGCAGACGGGCGGAGCCGGTTCCAGCGTGACTACGCAGCGGCGATGGCGCTGCTGCCGGAACCGGACGCCGTCTCGGACGCCAACACGCCGTTCGGCACGGTCCGCGTCTACCGGTTCGGCACGGCGGGGGGTGCGCCGCTGGTGTTGCTGCCGGGTTCGGCCGCCCCGGCCGCGACGTGGGCACCGAACGTCGCCGGCCTGGCCGCGCACCGGACCGTGTACGCCATCGACATCCTCGGCGGACCGGGGGCCAGCATGCAGCGGGTCCCGATCCGCGGCACCGACGACCAGGCACGCTGGCTGGGCGCCGCGCTGGAGTCGCTGGACCTGCGCGAGGTGCACATGGTCGGGATGTCGATGGGCGGGTGGCTGGCCACGGCGCTCGCCATCCGGAACCCGGTGCGCCTCGCGTCGGTCACGCTGCTCGATCCGGTGCAGACGTTCGATCGCATCCCGCTGTCGCTGGTGCTGCGGTCGATCGGCAGCACACCGATCGCCCCGGCAGCCCTGCGCCGCCGCTTCATGGCCTCGCTCGGCGGCGGGGAGGTCGACGCGGCCGACCCGATCTTCCGGGTGATCGAGAGCGCGATGCTGACGTGGTCACCGGCCCTGCCGCTCCCGTCGTACCCGGCCGAGGCGGAGCTGGCGCGGATCCGGGTACCGGTCCTGGTCGTGCTCGGTGGGCGCACCACGGTCCTGGACCCCGAGCGCGCCCGGCGGCGGGCGGAGCGCTCGCTGACCGACGTCCGGGTCGAGGTCTGGCCGCAGGCCTCGCACTCGCTGACCGGCGAGTTCCCGGAGGCGACCGCGGAGGCCGTGCTCGCCCACACGCACGCGGCCGATGCTCGGCTTCTGACGCGGTGAGCCCGCGGTCCGGGTCGCGGCACCGGGGGGTCGCCGCGAGCTGGTCTTCGACTGACGTCACACAGGTTCCACCCTCCGCACACACCCTGTACGACATGTGAGGAGCACGGAACGTGTGTGACGAAAGCTCAGGCCGGTGGGGTGGCGGTGAGGAGGCCGGCCAGGTCGGAGCTGTAACCCTCGACCTGCAGGGTCCAACTCGGGCGGATGAAGCCGGACGGGTCGAGGACCACCCGTTGCTGCACCACCGGCTCGCCGCGGGGCGCGACCCGGGCGGTGCCGTCCCGGCGGTAGCCGAGGCGTTCGGAGATCCGGCACGAGGCGACGCTGCCCTCCAGGTACTCCGACCGGGCGCTCGTCGCACCGAGGTGGTCGAACGCGAAGGCCAGGACGGCGGCGCGCATCTCGGTCCCCAGGCCGCGACTCTGGAAGGGTCGTCCCAGGTAGGAGCCGGTCGCCACGTCGCGGAGCACGCCGAAGCGCGACGCGGTGAGGCTCTGGACGCCGGCCACGGCGCCGTCGTGACGGACCACGAAGTGCAGCGACCACCGGTCCGGGCCGACGGCGGCGCGCTCGGACCAGAAGTGCTGCAGCATCCCGCGGCCCAGGTAGGCCGGCTCGGCGTCGGTCCACGCCTGCTGGAACGGCATCTTCTCGGCCGGGTGGATGCCGGTGTGGGCCAGCGCGACGAGCTCGAGCAGCGACGCGTCGTCGTCCGGGCGCAGCTCCAGCCGGGGGGTGCGCAGCACGAGGTGGCGCTGCGGCCACGGCTCGGGGACCGGGGACCCGGCCGGGCGGGGGCGCCACTCCCCCGGATCCGTCGTCGTCATGGGCGGCACTGTGCCGGATCGCGACCGCACCGGCGACGCAATACCGTCGTGTCCCATGTACGCGATCACGATGTCGGAGTTCGGCGGCCCGGAGAACATGAGCTGGTCGCAGGTCGAGGATCCGCGGCCGAAACCGGGCGAGGTCGTCATCGACGCCGTCGCCTCCGCGGTGAACCGGGCCGACCTGCTCCAGCGCGAGGGCAACTACCCGGTCCCGCCGGGCGCGTCGGAGATCCTGGGCCTGGAGTGCGCCGGGCGGATCAGCGCCCTCGGCGAGGGCGTGACCACCTGGAAGGTCGGCGACGAGGTGTGCGCGCTGCTGGCCGGCGGCGGGTACGCGCAGAAGGTCGCGGTGCCGTCGGTGCAGGTGCTGCCGATCCCGGCCGGGGTGGACGTCGCGGTGGCCGGCGGACTGCCGGAGGTGGCGTGCACGGTCTGGTCGAACATCGTCATGTCCGGGCACCTGAGCGCAGGCGAGACGTTCCTGATCCAGGGCGGCAGCAGCGGCATCGGCACGCACGCGATCCAGGTCGCGAAGGCGATCGGCGCCCGCGTCGCGGCCACCGCCGGGAACGCCGACCGGCTGCAGACCTGCCGTGACCTGGGCGCCGACATCGCGATCGACTACCACGACGACATCGCCGACGAGCTCAAGAAGGCCACCGACGGCCACGGCGCGGACGTCATCCTGGACAACATGGGTGCGAAGGGCCTGAACAACAACCTGACCGCGCTCGCGTTCGACGGCCGGCTGCTGATCATCGGCATGCAGGGCGGTGTGAAGGCCGAGATCAACCTCGGGAAGCTGCTGTCCAAGCGGACGAGCGTGACCGCGATGGGCCTGCGCGGGCGTCCGGTCGAGGGAGCGAACTCCAAGGCCCGCGTCGTCGCCGAGGTCCGGGACAACGTCTGGCCGATGATCGCCGACGGCCGGGTCCGCCCGATCGTGCACGAGCGGTTCTCGATGGCCGACGCCGCCGACGCCCACCGCCGCCTGGACTCCGGCGGCGTCATCGGCAAGCTCCTCCTGCTGAATCCCGACGCCTGACCCCCTCCGTGCGCGGATATCGCTGCTGGGACAGCCAATAAACGCCCCCCACCCCCCCCGCCACAAACGCGCGCCCAGCCCCCAAGCCAAGGCACGCGGA
>JAKDNL010000535.1 GCA_030451825.1 Pseudonocardia sp.
CGCGGTGCGGTCCGCGGATCCGGACGTCGTCGTCGGCCACGTCTCCCGGGCGGCGTCCGCGCTGCTGCACGAGGACGGCGCGAGGCCCGCGCCGCCAGTGTGACCACCACCGCCCCGGAGCTACGAGCGTGGCATTCGTAGCGATAGTCGCTACGAATGTCACGCTCGTTCCGGTCGGTGGTGGCGTGGTGTCGTCACCAGCGGACGGGCAGGGTCTCCATGCCGAACACGATCGAGAACGAGCGCAACTCGAGGTCGTCGTCATCATCGATCTGCGGGGTCAGGCCGGGGAACCGGCGCAGCAACGCCGGCAGCGCGGCGCGGAGTTCCATCCGGCCCAGCTCGGCGCCGACGCAGCGGTGGATGCCGTGGCCGAACGCCAGGTGCCCGGACCCCGCGGCGGCCGGGTCCGTGTTCGCCGCGGACAGCGAGCAGATCATCGCGTCGCCCTTGCCGATCGCCCGGCCGGCGACCTCGGTGTCGGCGCGGGCGAAGCGCGGGAAGGCCACCTGGACCACCGACATCGAGCGCAACAGGTCCTCGACGACGTCGTGCGGGTTGCGCTGCAGCTCGGCCGCCTGCTCCGGGTGCCGCATCAGCTCCAGCGCACCGAGCGCGATCATGCTGGCCGTCGTCTCGTGGCCGCCGGTGAGCACGCCGTCGGCGAGCGCGGCCAGGTCCTCGTCGGACACCGCGTCGCCGTGCTCGCGCACCAGCGCCCCGAGCAGGCCCTCACCGGGGTTCGCGCGCTCCCGGGCGGCCAGGCCGCGCAGGTAGTCCATCGACTCGTTGACCACGTCCAGTGCGCCGTCGAACTGGGCGATCATGTCGAAGCGGGCGGTGCTGCGTCGCTCGAACTCGGCCCGGTCGGAGTCCGGCACGCCGAGCAGCTCGCAGATCACCTGCGAGGGCAGCGGGACCGCGAAGCGCTCGACCAGGTCCGCGCCCGGCCCGGCCGCCTCGACGTCGTCGAGCAGCTCGGTGACCAGCGCGTCGATCCGCGGGGCGAGGCGGGAGAGCCTGCGCACGGTGAACTCGCGGGTCAGCAGCCTGCGCAACCGGGTGTGCTCGGGCGGGTCCCGGAAGCCGAGCCCGCCCGGGTCCTGCTCGGCCAGTGCCTCGATCCCGGTCCCGGCCAGGTGCGACAGGTCGTTGGAGAATCGCCCGGGGTCCCCGAGCACCTCACGCACCTGGGCGTAGCCGCTGACCAGCCATGCCTTGACCCCGATCTCGTCCGGGATCTCCATGCCGGCCACCGGCAGCCGCCCGCGCAGCTCGGTGAGCTCCTCCGCAGGCGCGAGCCCCTCGCGCAGCAGCGGCAGCATCATCGACGCCTCGCCCATCAGTTCGTCCCCTCCGCAGATGCGGTCATCGCTGCCCCTCGCCTCGGCGCAGCAGATAGGTGTCCATGATCCAGCCTCGGTGCGCGCGGGCGTCCGAACGGACCCGCACGATCTCGTCACACACCTCGTCCAGTGGACCGGACACCAGTAGCTCGTAGGGGGTGCCCAGGTAGGCACCCCAGTAGATGTGCAGGTCCTTGCTCTGCTCGGGGGGCAGCGTCGCGAACGCCGTCCGCCCGTCGAGCATCACGACGACATCGTCGGCGTCGTCCGGGAGACCGCCCTCGATGCGGCGGCCGGTCGTGATCAGGACCGGGCGCCCGACCCGGTTCAGGATCAGCCCGTGCGCCGCGGCCAGCGCGGCCACGCTGGAGATCCCGGCGATCGACTCCACCCGCCAGTCCGCCCGGTCGGGCATACCCTCGAGCACCTGGTCCAGCAGCCGCAGCGTCCCGTCGTAGAGCGACGGGTCGCCCCAGACCAGGAACGCGCCGGTCGCACCGTCCGGGAGCTGGTCGGTGAGCATGGCCCGGTAGAGGGCCGCGCGGCGGTCCTGCCAGTCCACGACGACGTCGCGGTAGGTGTCGTCGGCCAGGTCGCCGCGTTCACGCGGCGGGTCCGTGGCCGGGACGACACGATAGGAGCCGTCCGGGCGATGACGGCGCAGGATCTCGGTCCGCAGGGCGAGCAGATCGTCCTTGTCCCCGCCCTTGTCGATCACGAAGAAGACCTCGGCCCGCCGGAGCGCGGACACGGCCTGCAGCGTCAGGTGGTCCGGGTCCCCGGCTCCGATCCCGATCACCAGCACGGTCCGCATGCCGCCGACGGTAATCGACCAGGTCCGCACGCCGGGCGGCGGCATGCGGCATGTCCCGGCGATGGGTGGCGACCGGACGTGTCGCGATGTCACCTCACCGGCCCAACAGCCACGTGCGGGTATCCCCCGATCCGCCCAGCGCCACGACCGGTCGCCCACCGTGTCCGGTGGGTAGGGTCGAGGACCCGAACCGGCCACCCCACCCTCCCGGGAGGCATACGGACGTGAAGATCGGACACCTGGTCGAGTCGCTGGACCCGCGCGGGGTCGCGGCCGCACTCGTCGACCTGGCCGCGGCCGGCGGTCCGGAGGAGATCGAGATGGTGGTCGTCGCGCTGACGCCGACCGCCCATCCGGGGATCTCCGCGGCGCTGGCCCGGCACGGCGCACAGACGGTCGAGCTCAACGTCGCTCCGTGGGACCCGCGCGCCGTGCTCAAGGTGGCCGAGACCCTGCGCGAGCACGGCGTGGAGCTCGTGCACAGCCACGAGGCCCGCCCGGACGTCGTCGGCTCGGCGGCGGCGGCCCGGCTCCGGCTGCCCTCGGTCTCGACGCTGCACCGTGTCCACGACCTGCCCGCGGATCGCGGCGACCGGATCCGGCGCACGGTCAAGGTGCTCGCCCGCAAGCGCTTCATGACCCGCACGATCGCGACGTCACGGCTGCAGCGGGACTGGTACCGCCGGGTCGCCGGCTCCACCGCGGGGCTCTCGATCGTCCCGGACGGCGTGGCCGATCCCGGTCTCGGCACCCCGGAGGAGCGGGCCCGCCTGCGCCGCGGTCTGGGCATCGGCGACGACGACGTGGTGGCCGTCTCCGTCGCGCCGATGCGCCGCGGCCAGGGTCAGGACATGCTGCTCGACGCGCTGGCCGAGCTGCCGCCGGGCGAACCGGTGACGGTGGTGCTCAGCGGCGACGGACCGTTGCGCCCGTGGCTGGAGTCCCGCGTCGCGGGTGACGACATGCTCGCCGCGCACGTGCGGTTCCGCCGTCACGCCGACCCGGTGGACCTGCTGCGCGGCGCGGACGTCCAGCTGCACACCACCCGCCACGACACGATGCCGCGCGTGCTGGTCCAGGGTCAAGGCACCGGCCTGCCCGCGGTCGCGACCCGGGTCGGCGGCATCCCGGAGATCGTCACCCGGGACACCGGCGCGCTGGTGCCGATCACCGCCCCGCGGATCGCCGACGAGCTGGTGCGCCTGGTCCGGGACCCGGAGCTGCGACGCCGTCAGGGCGCGGCGGCCCGGGCCCGGTTCCTGGAGCGGTTCGAGGCCGGGGTCTGGGCGCGGTCGCTGGGCGCGATCTACCGCAGTGCCCTGGGCCGGGCCGACGCTCCCGCCCCGGAGGATCTCGACGCCCCGGAGGCCGAACGGCGCACGGTCGGGGCCTGAGCAGGGTGCCGGGTCACGGATGCATCCGTGACCCCTTGACGACCTTGTCGACGCCGTTGCGGGGACCGTGCACGGCGATCCCGACCAGGTCGAGGTCCTCGCCCGCAACGGCCCCGACCACGGCGCGGTTGTCGCGGTCGTTGCCGTGGTGAACATGTCGGCGGTGAACACCGCGACCGGCAGCGCCCGGCCGACGGCGCGGGTCCTGGCCGCGCGCAGCGCGTCCCGGTCGCCGGTGAGCACGAGCACCGGCTGGCCGAACGTCGCGAGGTACCCCCGTGCCGTCGGCGTCGGCGTAGGGCTCGCCGAGGATCTCCGGCACCGCGGCGGACACCGCCGCGGACACCGAACGCGGTGACGTTGAGCCCCTGCCAGGGCTCGAGGTCGTCACGGAGCAGGACGGCGATCTTGGTCGGGAAGCGGACAGAGGCGGGCGGGGTCGACGGGGTGGACGGGGCAGTCAGCGTGGACGGAACGGGCATGGGCGACAGCGTGCCGCCGTCCGGCCGGCCGGTCTTGTACGTTCCTGACATGGTGGCCGACACCGTCACGGCCTGGCGCCCGGACGTGCCCGGCATCGCCGAGGTGCTGCACGCGCGGTTCGTCCGGCACGCCTACCCGGCGCACGTGCACTCCACCTGGACCCTGCTGATCGTCGACGACGGCGCGGTGCGGCTACGACCTGGACCGCCACCCGCACGGCACCGCGGGTGCCCCGGTGACGCTGCGACCGCCCGGTGTCGCGCACGACGGGCGCGCCGCGACCGGGGACGGCTTCCGCAAGCGGGTGCTCTACCTCGAGCCCGGCGTGCTCGGTCCCGATGTCCTCGGACGCGACGGCACCGGGACCGCCGTCGACCGGCCGGGCCTCGACGACCCGGCGCTGCGGGGCCGTCTGGACGCGCTGCACCGCACGCTGGCGGACCCGCACGAGACCCTGCACGCGCAGAGCCGCTTCGCGTTCGTCGCCGAGCGGCTGGCCGGGCACCTGAGCGGCGGCCCCCTGAGCGGTGGCCCCCAGCGCGGGGGCCCCCGGCGCGGGGGCCCCCGGCGCGGGGGGCCCCGGGGCGGTGGGGC
>JAKDNL010000056.1 GCA_030451825.1 Pseudonocardia sp.
ATCGCGACACGCCGACCGAGAGCCTGCTCTTGCAGGGCCTGAATAAGCCTCCAGGTAGTCTTCTATCCAGCCTCGGCGGATCTCGGACGCGTCGGTTGATAGTCCCTGTGAGTCCAGCCAGGTTATGAACGCGTTAGCGGAGTCCTTATAGGCCCGGATCGTCTTCGGGGATCGGTTCCGTGCCCGTAGTCTCCGCTCCCAGTCGATCAGACCTTCTGATAGTGGCTCCACAGTGCACCTTTCCCGTCTGTTTTCCCAGGTCAGGGACCCGAACACCCTCAATGACTACGGATCAGAAGGTTAGGGGTTCGAATCCCTTCGGGCGCACAACGAAACCCCTGGTAGATCGCTTCGGCGGCGATCACCAGGGGTTCTTTGTTGGTCAGGATGACAACACTGTGACAACGCGAGTGCTCCGACGCGCCCCAGGTCGCCAAGATCTTCGGTACGCTGGTTCCAGCAAACAGCAAGCAAGACCGAGAGGGTCAGGCCGCGTCCTGCACTACGGCAGGGAAGGCTCATCCGACCGCCGAGAGTCGGCCGGTGAGCTGGCGTGACGGGTCTGCCCTCCACCCGCCGGAAGGTGGGGAGCTCCAGACCCGACCAACTGTCGTGGACTCGGCCGCGGCTCCGTTTGGCTGGAGCCGTCGTGCCGGACCTGTTTGCCCTACTCGTCACCGCTCGGTTCTGTCTGCCTTGGGTGGCGATCTTGATCGTGGTCCTCGTCGGGGTAGCGACCAGGGACCCGCAGCGACAGAATTTCTTGCTGTCCATGTTGCGGATCTTGAGACCGCCCCGTCGTCGCTGAGGGCGTCTGTGCGTTCAAGCCCTTGGTGACACCCGCGTGACGATCGTCAGTCGACGCAGGGTCGTGCTGGGCGCCTACTGGGCAGCGTCACGCGTCGCGTTGTGCGCGAGGCACGATCGCGGCGGTGGCTTCTGCGGCGGCGGTAGCGACGTCCGGGTAGATGCTCGTGTAGGTGTTCGCGGTGAGTCCGATGTTCGAGTGGCCAAGGGTCTCCTGGACGACCTTCATGTCCACACCCGCCGCGAGCATGAGCGAAGCCGCGACGTGGCGAAGATCGTGCAGACGGATCGGGGGCAGGCCGGCGTCGAGCGTCAGGTCCTCGAACCACTCGGAGATGTCGTTCGGGTTGAGCGGAGAGCCGTCCTCGGCGCAGAACACCTTGTCCGACATGACCCACGACGCGCCCGTCGCGAGACGCTCGGCCATCTGTCGCTTGCGATGAGCCCGGAGTGCAGCCACGGTGCCAGCGTCCAGTGAGATTGTGCGGATACCCGCGTCGGACTTTGGGACGTCTTCGTAGACCACACCCCGTGTCGAGATGCGCTGCCGGACGATGGCGATCGTGGAGCCCGTGAGATCGACCTCGGGCCACTCCAGGCCGCACGCCTCGCCCCGACGTAGGCCGCGGAACGCGTACAAGTGCCAGAGCGCGTACAGCCGATGCTCGGCTGCGGAATCGAGGAACTGCCCGAGCTGATCAGGTCGCCAGACCATGACGGCGGAGGGTGTGGCCACGAGTTCACGGGCCTTCCGGAGCCGCTTGCCCTTGGCCGTGAGCTGATCGACCTGGGCCTGCCAGCGCTCGACGCGGTCAGCCGTCCACACCAGGCCCTTCGGCTTGCGCGCGGTGGGCAGCTTCACCAGGGCGGCCGGATTCGTCGTGAGCAGGCCCTGACGTACGGCGTCGCTCAATGCCCCGCGCAGGGTGGCCCGGATTCTCTGCACCGATGCTGGGCCTACGGGGCGTGTGGCTCTACCCGCGCGGCATAGCTCGTTGTGCTGGTCGATCGCCGCGAACACGGTGGAGATGTGGTGCACGCGTAGCTCCGTCAGACGCAGATGGCCCAGGTGTGGCTCCCAGTAGCGGTCGATGTGTCCTGTGTAGCTGGCCAGGGTGTTCTGCTTGATGTCCTTTTTGGAGGCGATCCACTCGCGCAGTGCCCTGTCGTCACACCTACCGCCTCGGGCTGCACATTGGCGTTCAGCCTGGGCGAGCTGGCCCCGGGGGTGCGCGTCAACGCCGTGGCGCCCGCGGTGGTGAAGACGCGGTTCGCCGCCGCCTTGTTTGAGGAGCGTGAGGCCGAGGTCGCCCGGCGCTATCCGCTGGGTAGGTTGGGGCTCCCGGCCGACGTCGCGGCCGCAGTGGCGTATCTCGTCTCCGACGAGGCCTCATGGGTGACCGGACAGACCATGACGCTCGACGGTGGCCTCACCCAGCTGTCCGGGGACGCTCTCGCGGATCGGCTGGACGCTGCGCCCGGAGCCGACCAGTGAGTAGCGGTCAGGCGCTGCCCGGGCTGAACCTAGGTCGGCTCGAGCGCCACCTCGACGTGCACCTGCCCGCCATGCGCACCGCGCCGTTGACTGCCGAGCTGCTCGCGGGTGGGCGCTCCAACCTGACCTACCTGCTCCGGGACGGGTCCGCCGAGTGGGTGCTCCGCAGGCCCCCGCTGGGCCACGTGCTCGCCACTGCGCACGACATGACGCGCGAACACCGGGTGATCTCGGCACTGCACGGCACGGCTGTCCCGGTGCCGGAGCCGCTGCTGCTATGCGTCGACGCGGAGGTCCTCGGTACGCCGTTCTACCTCATGGAGCGCGTCGCGGGGACGCCCTACCGCCGCGCAGAGGAGCTGGCCGCACTCGGGCCGCAGCGGACTCGCGCGATCACCGAGCGCTCCGTCGACACGCTCGCCGACCTTCACACGGTCGTGCCCGAGGAGGTCGGCCTGGCGGACTTCGGCAAGCCGGACGACTTCCTGCAGCGCCAGGTCCGCCGATGGAAGTCGCAGCTGGATGCATCCTGCACGCGCGCGGTGTCCGGCATCGACGAGCTCCACGCGGGGCTGGCGGGCCGGGTGCCCGCGGGCCGGACGGGCACCGTCGTCCACGGTGACTTCCGCCTGGACAACCTCCTGGTCGACGACGCCGACTCGGTGACGGCGGTGTTGGACTGGGAGATGGCCACCCTCGGCGATCCCCTCACCGACCTCGCCTTGATGGTCGCCTATCGGGAGCTGCCCACCGACAACGACGTCGTCGCGGACGCGCCGATGGCTCCTGGCGCGATGTCCGCGGACGAGATGCTCGAGCGCTACGCTACGCGCTCGGGCCGGGCCCTCGACGACATCGCCTTCTACCTCGCGCTGGCGAACTTCAAGCTCGCCGTGATCTTCGAGGGCGTCCACTGCCGGTACCGCCAGGGCCAGACCGTCGGACCGGGTTTCGCCGCAATCGGTGATCTGGTCCCGTGCGCCGTCGAGGCCGGCCTGATGACACTACGGAGTGCCTGATGGACTTCACGTTCGACGCGGTGACCCGCGAGTTGCAGGAGCGGCTGCTGTCGTTTATGGACGCCCACGTCCACCCGGCCGAGGAGGCCCTCGCGCAGCACCACGCCGCGCACCAAGGGTGGGGACCGCCGCCAGTCGTGGCCATGCTGAAGGAACGGGCGCGGGAAGCGGGCCTGTGGAACCTGTTCCTCCCGGGCGAGGACGGGGCGGACATGACCAACCTCCAGTACGCGCCACTCGCCGAGATCAGCGGTCGGAGCCCGCAGCTGGCCCCGGTGGCGATGAACTGCTCCGCCCCGGACACCGGCAACATGGAGATGCTCTCGATGTTCGGGTCACCCGCCCAGCGGAAGGAGTGGCTGGAGCCCTTGCTCGCAGGCGAGATCCGCTCCGGCTTCGCGATGACCGAGCCCGCGGTGGCCTCCTCCGACGCCACCAAAATCGCCACCGAGATCCGTCGCGAAGACGGAGAGTACGTCGTGAACGGGCGCAAGTGGTGGACGACGGGGGCGATGAGCCCCGGAGTGCCGGGTGTTCATCGTGATGGGCAAGACGGATCCGACGGCCGACCGCCACCGGCAGCAGAGCATGATCCTCGTCCCGCGGGACGCCCCGGGGGTCCATGTCCGTCGCGGTCTGACGGTGTTCGGGTTCACCGATGCGGACCACGGCGGGCACGCCGAGATCGAGTTCGACGACGTCCGTGTGCCCGCGGAGAACCTCATCGGCGAGGAGGGCGGTGGCTTCGCGATCGCGCAGGCCCGACTCGGCCCCGGCCGGATCCACCACTGCATGCGGGCGATCGGGACGGCCGAGCGCGCCGTCGAGCTGATGTGCCTGCGCGCCAACGATCGGGTGGCGTTCGGCCGCCCGCTCGCCGAGCAGGGTGTGGTGCGGGACTGGATCGCCGAGGCGCGGGTGCGGATCGAGCAGCTGCGGTTGCTCGTGCTCAAGACCGCGTGGCTGATGGACACGGTCGGCAACCGCGGCGCCCACACGGAGATCCAGGCGATCAAGATCGCGACCCCGCAGGCCGTGGGTTGGATCCTGGATAAGGCCATGCAGGTCCACGGCGGAGCGGGGGTCAGCCAGGACCTGCCGCTCGCGGGCTGGTACGCCGCGATCCGCACTCTGCGGTTCGCCGACGGACCGGACGAGGTGCACCGCGACTCGCTGGCGCGTCGGGAGCTTCGCCGATACGCGACGACCCACTGACCGGGCCCAAGAGACGGGAAGATGGTGAGCGAGAACGCCCTCAGGCTTCCGGGGCTGGAGGAACAGAACCGTGGGCCGGCCGCCCAGCAACTACTGGCCGTCGCCGCCCGGCTCTTCGCCGAGCACGGCTTCGACCGGACGTCGGTGGCAGACGTCGTGCGAGCCGCCGGCGTAACCAAGGGTGCTCTCTACCACTACTTCTCCTCTAAGGATGACCTGCTCTTCGAGGTGTACGGCCGAGTGCTGCGGATGCAGCTGCAACGCATGGAGGAGCTCGCGGCCGGGGAGGGGAGTGTCACGCAGCGCGTGCGGGCCATCGCCGCGGACGTTGCCGCGACCAGCATCGACAACATCGACGACACAATGATCTTCTGGCGCTCGCTGCACCAGCTCGATGCACCTCACCGGGCCGAGGTGCGCGGCCAGCGCCGCAAATACCACGAGCGTTTCCGTGCGCTGCTGGAGGAGGGCGTGCGGGACGGTGAGATCCGTGCCGATGTGCCGCTCGACCTGGTCATCGACTACTTCTTCGGCGCCGTGCATCACGTCACGATGTGGTACCGGCCCAGCGGGACGCTGCGCCCGCAGCAGGTCGGCCAGTACTTTGCGGATTTGCTCATGTCGAGCCTCCGCGCCGAAGGTGCGGGCGAGTGCGTCCCTGGCCAGGTCTCGTAGGGCGGCTGGCTTCGTGTCGCTGGGTGGTCCGGCAGCGTCGCGTCGATCTGGACTTGAATAGGTGGTCCGCCAGCGACCCCACCGCTCGCGGGGCTGTGAGGGGGAGCCGCCGTAGCGCGGTTGTCCGGGGCCCGGAGACCAGCCGGGTCTCCGCCACCCGCAACGTCCGGTAGGCCTGTTGCCCGGGCTGGCGGGTTCGGCCCCCGGGACCGCGGTTGATTCTGGTGTGGCTACTTTAGTTCCGACGCCCATGTCAGGATCTCCTCCGCGGTACGACGCCGGGTCCGGAACCCGTTGGCCGGATGGGAGTCGTCCGCGTAGCCGAACGAGATGCCGAGCAGGACCAGTCGGTCTGGCGGGAGTTCGAAGAAGTCGCGGACGAAGGCCGCCTGGCTGGCGATCGCCGCCTGCGCCACGGTCGCGATGCCGTGGCTGCGGGCCGCGAGTAGGAAGCTCTGAATGAACAGGCCGCAGTCGACCGCGCCGTAGGTGCCCAGGTTGCGGTCGGTCGTGAGGACGGCGAGGTGCGGCGCCCCGAAGAATTCGAAGTTGCGTAGCATCTCGCGCCCCGATGCCTCCCGGTTGCCTCGGGCCACTCCGACGCTTTCGTAGAGCTGCCATCCGCACTCACGGCGGCGGTCCAGGTACGCGCCGTCGTAGCTGACCGGGAAAGGGAGATCCGGCATCTCCTCAGTACCCGTCCGGACATGCTCGGACAGCGCCTTGCGGAACCGTTCGGTCGTCTCACACTCTGTGACGAGGAGATCCCATGGTTGGGTGTTGCACCACGAAGGGGCGTGCGGCGCCGTGTCCACCACCGCCCGGATCTCGCTCCGGTTCACCGGGTCATTGCGGAACGCACGGCAGCTGCGACGACCCTCGAGCAAGGCCGCCAGGGTGGCGGCGGGAGTCTGATCGGTCATCGGTCCCTCGACCTCGGAGTTTCGTAGCGGCCCGGCCTGATTGCAAGGCAAGGCAAGACCCCGCCCCGTTCCCAGTGCGCGAGGCCGGCCGAGTCGCTCAGCTCCTCGGCGTGGGTCGGAAGGTGACCGGGACACTCGTCGGCCCGGAGATGAAGTTGGACTCGAGCCAGGTCGCTTCGCCTGCCGGGCGGATGTCGGGGAGCCGGGTGAGGATCTCCTTCATCATCGCTGTCACCTCGATCCGTCCGAAGTGGCTGCCGAGGCAGTAGTGGGTGCCGCCGGCGCCGAACGAGACGTGGTCGTTCGGGGTGCGGTCGAGGACCAGCTCGTCCGGCCGATCGAACGCGGCCTCGTCCCGGTTGGCGGCCCCGTAGAACATGACGACCTTGTCGCCTGCCCGGATCTGTTGGCCACCGAGTTCGACGTCCTGTGTCGCCGTGCGGCGCATGTGGATCACCGGGCTCTGGAAGCGGAGGAGTTCGTCCACGGCCGTCGGGAGCAGTGTGTCGGCCTCGGCGCGCAGTCGTTCGAGTAGCTGAGGGCGTTCCATCAGGCTGACCATGGCGCCGCCGAGCAGGTTCCGAGTGGTGTCCCCGCCGGCGTTGACCAGCAGGATGAAGAACCAGTGGAACTCGACGTCGGAGAGGCTCTCGCCGTCGACTTCGGCGGCGACCAGGCGGCTGGCCAGGTCGTCGCCGGGGTTCGCGCGTTTCGACTCCCGCACCGAGGTGGCGAACTCGCTGAGCGCGGTGATGGCCTTCATCCGGTCCGCGTCGGAGACCACATCCGGGCTCATGTGCATGGTCTCGGTGAGCTCGTACAGTCGTACTCCTTCGGCGCGCGGCATGCCGATCAGGTCGGCGATCACGTAGGAGGGGAGCTTGCCCGCGACGTCGCCCATCAGCTCGCACTCACCCCGCTCACACACCTCGTCGACGATCTGACGGGCGATGTCGGCGACGTTGTCCCGCCAGGCGTCCGCCCGGGACGGGATGAACTGGCCGCTGACGATCTTCCGGTATCGGGAGTGCATCGGCGGGTCCATGTGCAGCATGACGTTGCGCGCCACGGCCAGCTCGTCGTCGGGGTAGGTGTACATCATGGTGCCCTGGCTGCTGGAGAAGACCTCCGGTGTTCTGCTGATGTGATTGACGAGCGGATGGCTGGTCACCGCCCAGAAGCCCGGGCCGCGGGGCTCGTCGTGCCAATGCACCGGTGCGGTCGCGCGCAGCCACCGGTACTGGTCGACGGGGTGCCCGGCGCTGTAGGCGCCGTGGCTGATCAGGTCGATCGCGGGGGCCGTGGTTGCCATGGTGCTCTCCTTCGAGTGGTGGGCCTCGCGTCGGACACCCGGCCGCGCCCGGCCGGGACGGTGGATCACGTCATGAGCCCGGCAGCAGTACGGGCTTGACGACCTTGCCGGCCATACTGGCCTGCTCGGCCTCGTTGATCCGGCTCAGCGGAAAGGTCTCGACGAGACGGTCGAAGGGGAACCGGCCCTGCCGCCACAGATCGATCAGGCGCGGGATCAGCACCTGGGGCACGGCATCTCCTTCCAGGATCCCCATCACGGTCCGGCCCACCGACAGCGCCATCGGGTCGAGCACGATGTCACCCTGCTGCACGCCGACCAGGCCGCAGACCCCGCTCGGCCGCAGCGCGTGGACCGCCTGGCCGATCACCGAGGGCATGCCGGTGGTGTCGAACGAGTAGTCCGCGCCGCCTCCGGTCGTCTCGCGCAGGGCGGACAGGAGATCGGCCTCGTCGGCCTGCAGGGTGTGGGTGGCGCCCAGCTCGCGCGCCAGCTCCAGCCGGGACGAGTGCAGGTCGACCGCAACGATCGTCGTGGCGCCGGCGACCCTGGCTGCCATCACCGCGCTGAGCCCCACCCCGCCGGCGCCGAACACGACGATGCTCGAGCCCGCGGTCACGCCCATCGCCACCAGCACCGAGCCGGCGCCGGTCTGGATTCCGCAGCCGAGCGGGCCGAGGAGCTCGAGCGGTAGGTCCGGGTCGACCGCTACCACGTTGCGCTCGGTGACCAGCGAGTGCGTGGCGAACGAGGACTGCCCGAACCATCGGGACGCGATCGGTTCGCCCGTGGCGTCGTGAATCGGGCTCGCAGCGAGGCCGACGCCGTCGAGGTTGCGGGGGAAGAACGTCTCGCAGTACGCCGTGTGCGCGGACCGGCAGTTCCGACAGATTCGGCAGGAGTCGTAGGACAGGACCACGTGGTCGCCGACCCGCACGGAGTCCACGCCCGGCCCGACCGCCTCGACGACCCCGGAGCCCTCGTGGCCCAGGACGATCGGTGGCTGCGCCATGAAGCCCGGATCGCGCGGGAGCAGGTCGGTGTGGCACATGCCGGCACCTGTGATCCGGACCCGCATCTCGCCTGCCGCGGGCTCCGCGAGGTCGACGTCCTCGACCGTGTGCGGCCCGTTGTTGCTCCGGAGCACGGCGGCCTGAATCTGCATCGTGTCGTTCTCCTCGTCGAGTACGCGCGGGGTCGACCGGGCCGGTGTGACCGGTGGCGGGTTCCGGCGACCGGCGGTTCGGCGTGCGTTGCCGAACGGTCGATCGGTTTTGTGAACGTAGGAGCCTCGCTCGGGCGTGTCCAAGGGTTACGCCTCGGCCGTAGCAGGCTTTCCAGCCTGGGGGGACGAATCAGCGTTCGACTCCGAACTCGCCGCCGATCTACCCTGTGAAACCGAACGACTGATCGGCTGCAGGTCGGATGAGCGGAGCCTTGGCGCTCCTATCGAAGCCGTCTGCCCATGGCGTTGGCGGGCGCCGTGGGCGGCGCGTTGTGATCACCGAGTGCCGGGTGGCCGGAGGGTAGGGTCCCTACGATCGCCCGATCCGGAGGAACGACGATGACTGAGCGGGTCCGCACCACGACCCAGGCCCGGAGCGGCAAGGGCGTCATCGTGGACTCGGCGATCCGGAACATCCGGACGCTCGGCTACCACGGCACGACGATGCGGGGCATCGCGCACGGAGCCGGGATCACCGTGGCATCGATCTACCACCACTTCGGGGCCAAGCAGGAGGTCCTGCAGGAAATCATGGTTGTGGCGCTGCAGGACCTGATCGGCGCTACCCGCGCGGCCGTGCTTGACGCCGGCGCCTCGCCGAGCGACCAGCTTGCCGCGATGGTCCGGGCCTGGATCCTGTTCCACACCACCCGCCAGCCCGAGGCGCTGATCGGCTCGACCGAGATTCGCAGCCTCGACCCGCACGGCCGCGATCTGGTCATCGCGCTGCGAGACGAGCAGGAGCACTTCTTCCGCGACGTGGTTCGCCGGGGTGTGGACTCCGGGGACTTCCACACCTCGGCTCCCCCCGCCGAGGCCGCCCGGGCGATCATCAACATGGGGTCGTCCGTCGCGGCCTGGTACAGCCGCTCGGGCGGCACGACTCCCACCGAGATGGCCGACACCTACGCCGAGTTGGCGCTGGGCACGGTTCGGGCCGACCGGCCCGGACCGTAGCCGGTCGGCTCCTGCGCGGTCGGCGGCGATCAGATGCTCCGGCGCACGCATCCGGGCATCGACCCGAGGGCCCGTACTCACACCACAGGTGAGAGGCCGCCGTCGACGTTCACCGCCGTACCCGTCAGGTATCCCGCGCGCGGCGAGAGCACGAATGCGGTGAGGTCGGCGAACTCCTCAGTGGTACCGGCGCGGCCGAGCGGGATGCCGAGTTTCTCGGCGCGGGCCTGCTCGTAGCGGTCCTGCGACACGCCCTCACGGGCGGCCGCGCGGCCCCACTGCGCGCTGCGGATGAAGCCGACGAGCAGGGCATTGACCCGGATCCGGTCGCCGGCGAGCTCGTTCGACAGGCCCTTGGTCAGCGCCAGGCCGGCGGACCGGAACATCGAGCTGGGCATCGAGCCGCTGGGCTGGGAGCGGGCGAAGATGCTCAGCACGTTGATCACCGACGCCCCGCGATCGGCCCGGCGCAGCAGCGGCAGCGCGGTGCGTACGGCGCGGATCGCGGCGAGCACCTTCAGCTCGAAGTCCGCCTGCCACTCCTCGTCAGAGGTGTCAGCGAACGCGGTGGCGGTGTTCCCGCCCGCGTTGTTCACCAGGCCGTCGAGGCGCCCCCACCGCTCGCCGGTCGCCGTGAGCACCGCGTCGACGTCCTCGGCGCGGGTCACGTCCGCGCGCACCGCCAGCACGTCACCGCCGTGCCCGCGCAGCATGTCCGCGGCGTCGGCGAGCCGGTCGGCGTCCCGCCCGCAGATCGCGACGTGCGCGCCCTCCCGGGCGAGGACGTCGGCAATGCCGAGACCGAGTCCGGCGGTCCCGCCGGTGACGAGGTATGTGCGGTCCTTCAGCTCGAGGTCCACGGCTGTCCCTCCTGTTCCATGACGACCCGCGACGACGGAGCCGGCGCCGCAGTCGAAGCTCGCACAATAGGTGCACGCCCCGACTCAGTGAGCGCGGCGGGCTCCGATCCTGCGACGTACGGCAAGCGGAGGTTCGCCGAACCAGCGCTGACAGCTACGGGTCAGGGAGCTCTGCTCCGAGTAGCCGAGTTGCTGCGCGATCGTGGACAGCGAGACTCCGGGCGATGAGAGCAGTTCCTCGGCGGCGGTGCGCCGTGCCTCGTCGAGCAACTGCTCGAAAGGCGTTCCAGCCAGGGCCAGTCTGCGCTGCAGGACCCGCGGATGGAGGTTGAGCACCCGGGCGACGTCCACGAGGTTCGCCTGGCCGAGCCGGAGCAACTTGCCCAACAGCTCGAACACGTGCTGGTCCACGTCCCGGTGTCGGCGCCCGGCTCCCAGGTAGCGAACGGCCAGGTTATGTGCCTGGCCGTCTCCGCCAGTGATCGCACGCGACAGGACGCCGGTGGGGAACGTCAGCGTGTTCGCGTCCGCCTCGAAGTCGACCGGGCACCCGAAATGATCCTCGTACACCGTCATCGGAGACATCGGTCGATGGCAGAACGCGATACCGACTGGACGGAACGCCTCGTCGACCAGCATCCGGAACATCCCCAGGATGACGCCGAGCGCCAGCTCGACCATGTAGGGCCGGTGCGGCAACTGCCGCAACGTGATCCGGAAGGAGAACCTGGACAGCGGCCCGCTGCTTCGCAGATCCGCCTCGATGCATGGGCTGTAGGTGTGCAGGTACTTGATCACTCCGAGCAGCGCGGCCTCGACCCGCTCGGCGTTGCGCGCCATCACGGCGATGGGTCCGAGCATCTCCAGGTCCTGCCGGCGGGACAGGCGCAGCCCGAGGTCGTGCACCCCCAGGTCGGTCCCGGCCTGGCCGATCACCTGAGCCAGGGCGGTGTAGGTGATGAAGCTGTTGTAGTCCCCCGCCGCGGCCGGGTCGATCCCGGCCTCAGCCATCAGCGCGTTCGGGTCGCCACCGAACTCGGTGATCAGCTCAGGCACGTTCACCAGGCCGGACGCGCGCACCAGATCACCACCCATGGTCGCGAAGTGTCAAAAAATAGTCGTCAAATGTCAAGCACGCCGGCCGCGTCCGCTGAGAGCGTCAGCCAGGACCGGGCCCGGTGACCCGGCACCACCACACAGCGACATCCGAGCGAAGGAGCCCGAATGACCGCCACCCTCCCGATCCCTGCCGCTCTCACGATGCAGGCCTCAGATCTGCCGTGGGCCCACGGTGTTCTCGCCCCCGGCCTGTCGATCCAGCTGTTCATCGCTGACGTCGAGGGAGGGTTCTTCGTCGTCCGCACCCGGTTCCAGCCGGGCACCGTGATCCCCACACACATGCACACCGGCGCCGTCCACGGTTTCACCGAATCCGGCCGCTGGCACTACCGCGAGTACGGCGAGGACTCGGTCAACGTCGCGGGCTCCTACATCTACGAGCCGCCCGGCTCGACCCACACGCTCGAAGCCTCCACGGACGGTGTCACCGACGCGATCTTCCTCATCCACGGGGCCCTGGTGAACTACGACGACAACGGCGGAATCGCGAACGTCGTCGATGCGGCCGGCGCACGTGACCTCTACTTCTCGTTGCTCGAGGCCCAGGGCGACCGCCGCCCGTCGATCATCGTCGGCGGCAACTGCAACTACAGCAGCTGAACTCGACCGGCGAGGAACGACGATGACCGAGACCATCTCCGCCGCCCTCGACCGCGCGGTGGCACTGTACGGCGACCGGGAGGCCGTCGTCGACGGCCCGAGCCGGTGGACCTACCGCCGGCTCCACCGCACGGTGCTGGGCTTCGACGCCACTCTGGACGCGCTCGGCCTCGGGACGGGGGACGTCGTCGCCGTCCTTGCCAGAAACAACGCAGCACATCTGGTTGCCTGGCTCGGTGTGCCGCGCAGCGGCCGCGTCCTCAACGAGCTCAACACCCGCCTGTCGGAGTCGGAACTGGAGTTCATCCTCAACGACTCCGGCACGCGGGTCCTGGTCGTCGACGACTCCTTCGTCGATCTGGGCCGGAACCTTCGCGACAAGTGTTCGACGCTGACCACCATCGTCTACGCAGGGACGGGCGACCCCCCAGTCGACTGCCTGCCGTGGTCCGAAGCGATTGCGCGAGAAACCACGGACTCCGCGACCCCGGCCGGCGTCGGTGCCGACGCCGTCGAGGCCGAGCGGGTGACCCACGCCATGCTCGTACCCACCATGATCGCCATGCTGACCACGGACCCGGCCATCGAGGATGCCGACCTGTCGTCGCTGCGGTCCGTTCTCTATGGCGCCTCCCCGATGCCGCAGAGCCTGTTACGTCGGGCGGCCGGCATCCTGGATTGCGACTGGTGCCAGGTCTACGGCATGACCGAAGCAGCGCCGATCGTGACGTTCATGACCCACGAGGACCACCGCCGTGGAATGGCCGAAGACGATCCCGCCGCCGCAGCGCGTTTGCAGTCGGCCGGGCGGCCGGTCGTGGGTGTCGAGGTACAGGTCCGTGACGACCGCGGCAGGCCGGCCGATCCCGGAGGGGTCGGTGAGATCGTGGTCCGCGGCCCCAACGTCATGGCCGGCTACCACAACCGTCCTGAGGAGACCGCAGCCGCACTCGTCGACGGTTGGTATCTCACCGGCGACATGGGCTACCTCGACGAGCACGGGTACCTCTTCGTCGTCGACCGCCTCAAAGACATGATCATCACGGGTGGGGAGAACGTCTACTCCACCGAGGTCGAGAACACCCTGTTCCGCCACGACGACGTGCTCGAGGTCGCGGTGTTCGGGGTCCCGGACCCCGAATGGGGTGAGGCGATCCACGCCACCGTGGTGCTCC
This sequence comes from Pseudonocardia sp., assembly GCA_030451825.1. GTDB lineage: Bacteria > Actinomycetota > Actinomycetes > Mycobacteriales > Pseudonocardiaceae > Pseudonocardia. Next base: position 13,383 of record JAKDNL010000056.1, read on the forward strand.
GTCCGTCGACGAGCACGACCTCCGAGGAACTGCGCGCTCACACCCGTTCCCGGATCGCCAGCTACAAGGTGCCGCGAGTCGTGCACGTCGTGGATGGGGCGTTGCCGAAGTCGGGCGCCGGCAAGATCCTCAAGCGGAACCTGCGAGCGGCCTATTCACCGGACGCCGGCACCGGGGCCGCGGACGAACTCGCGAGGATCGACAACTGACCTCGATGTCGAGCAGGCGCTGGTCACGGCCGGGCTCACGGTCAGGTCTCTCGAAGACCCAGTAGCGCGACGAGTCCGATCACGGCGGCGCCGATCACGAAGAAGGCCGGGGCTGCGATGTTGCCGGTCTGCTCGATCAGCCACACCGCGATCAGCGGTGCGGTCCCGCCCGCGACGACGACGCCGAGGTTCCAGCCCATCGCGGCGCCGGTGAAGCGCGTCCCCTGGTCGAACAGCCGCGGGAGCAGCGTGTAGGCGCCGACCTGGGTGCTCACCGTGTTCAGCATGATGAGCACGTAGGCCAGGGTGGCGATGCCCAGTCCCGCGCCCATCACCGTCATCATCGGGTAGGTCAGCACGATGAACCCCACGAGCCCGATGGCCAGCAGCCGGACCCGACCGATCCGGTCGCCCAGGATCCCGCCGAGCGGCATCAGTGCGGCGGCGAGTCCGATCGCCAGCGTCGCCACCCAGTACACCTGCTCCTTCGGGTACCCGAGTCGCTGGATCAGGTGGATGCTCAGGTAGGTGAGCCCGATGTAGGCGGTCCCGTTCGTCGCGATACTCAGGGCGGTGGCCCGGGCGAGTGCGAGCGGCCGGCGACGGAAGAGGTGCGCGAGGGGCGACCCGTCCCGTTTGGCGCCGTTCGCGGATTCTGCGGATTTGTCCGTCGGCAGGGTTTCCGAGACCCTGGTCCGCGCCCACAGGCACAGCAGCGTCAGCGGTAGCGACAGCAGGAACGGGATCCGCCAGCCCCACGAGGTCAGCTGTTCTTCGGTGGTGAGCAGTGTCGTCAGCGCGGCGGTAGCGGCGGCCAGCGCGAAACCGGCCGTCGAGCCGAGCGGGGTGAACGCACCGTAGGTCGCACGCAGCCGGCGCGGGGTGGACTCGGAGATGAAGGTGGCCGAGCCGCCGACCTCGCCGCCCGCGGAGAAGCCCTGCGCGAGCCTGACGAGCACCAGCAGGACGGTGGCCCAGACGCCGATCTGTCCGTGCACCGGGAGCAGGCCCATCAGGGTGCTGGCCGCGCCCATGCACACCAAGGTGGCGAGCAGGGCGCGCTTGCGGCCGTAGCGGTCACCGATGTGGCCGAACACGATCCCGCCGAGTGGCCGGGCGATGTAGGCGGTGGCGAACACCGCGAGCGCCGACAGCAGCGAGACCACGGAGTTCGCGTTGGGGAAGAACAGCGGTGCGATCACCACAGCCAGGTAGCCGTAGAGGCTGAAGTCGTAGTACTCGATCAACGTGCCGACGCCGCCCGCGACGGCCACCCGCCGTGTCCTGGCCCGTTGCTCGGGCCCCCAGTTCGTGAGCTCGTGTGCCGTGTCGTCCTCGACTGTCATCGATCGCTCCCCTCGCCGTCGTTGGCGCTGAGGAGCTTCGAATCCGAACGTCCGCTTGTCAAGGGTGACGCCTCGACTCGCAGGTGTTCGAACTGCTGAGCAAACGTCCTAGTCAAGGCAGCTCAAGCTGGGGATCCTTGACCGATTCCTGCATCGTCGCCTAACGTAGAAATCCGAACGATCGATTGGATTTGTGTGTGTCGACGATGAGAGGTGTGCGGATGAGCTCCCCGCCGTCAGTGGAGAGCGGGGCCACCGCCCCCGACGAAGCACAGCTGGACATCGCAGCACTCGGCACGTTCCTCGACGCCGCGACCGGGGGGCTCGCCGGGCCGCTGCGCGCCCGGTTGCTGGCGGGTGGGCGCTCCAACCCGACCTACGCCGTCACCGACGGTGTGCGGGACTGGATCCTGCGGCGCCCACCGCACGGTCTGGTCCTGGCCTCGGCGCACGACATGGGGCGCGAGGTCAGGGTGCTCAGGGCCTTGCACGGCACCGCCGTCCCGGTGCCGGAGGTCATCGCCTTCGACTCCGACGGGGGCGTGCTCGGCGCTCCGTTCTACGTGATGGAACGGCTCGACGGGACGGTGATCAGCACGCCCGCAGAGGCCGCGACGCTGGATCCCGCCGACCGACGGCGCCTCGGCGAGTCGATGGTCGACACGCTGGTCGCCCTGCACAAGGTCGACGCCGATGCCGTCGGCCTCGGCAACTGGGGTCGCCCGGAGGGCTTCCTCGACCGCCAGCTCAGGCTCTGGCGCCGGCAGTGGGCCGCCGCACACACCGCAGAGCGCCCCCAGGTCGACGCGCTGCTCGACCGGCTCGGTGCTGCGGTGCCGACGACCCGGCGGACCGGCATCGTGCACGGCGATTTCAAGATCGACAACGTCATGGTCGCCGCCACCGACCCGGGTTCGGTGCTCGGCGTCCTGGACTGGGAGATGTCGACCCGCGGCGACGTCCTGACCGATGTCGGTGTGCTGCTGAGCTTCTGGGACGAGCCCGGCGGGGTGCACAACCCCGTCACCCGCGGTTCCTCGGCACTGCCCGGGTTCCCCAGCCGGGCCGAGATTGCGCGGCGGTATGCGGCGGCGAGCGGGACCGACCTCGCCGACCTCGACTGGTACGTCGTCCTGGCCGACATCAAGATCGCGATCATCCTCGAGCAGATCCACGCCCGGCACGTCCAGGGCCACACCGTCGGCGACGGCTTCGACGACGTCGGGGCGATGGTCGACCCGCTGCTCGCTCGGGCCGTCGCGCGCGCTGACGCCGCCGGCATCGGCCCCTGAATCCCCTTCCCAGAGATCCGAGGACACCCATGGACTTCTCCCACAGCGCGAAGGTCGAAGACCTGCGCTCCACATTGATCACGTTCATGCAGGAACACGTGCTCCCGGCCGAGGCCGCCGCACAGCAGCACCACGCCGCGAACCCCGATGTCTGGGGCCCGCCCCCGGTGATGGCCGAGCTCAAGGCCGAAGCGAAGGAGCGCGGCCTGTGGAACCTCTCGCTGCCCGCCGACTCCCGCGGCGCCGGCCTGACGAACCTGGAGTACGCACCGCTGGCCGAGATCACCGGGTGGAGCCCGCTGATCGCCCCCGAGGCGCTGAACTGCTCCCCGCCGGACACGGGCAACATGGAGCTGTTCGCCCGCTTCGGGACGCCCGAGCAGCAGCAACGCTGGCTCGAGCCGCTGCTGGCCGGGGAGATCCGTTCGATCTTCTCGATGACCGAGCCGGCCGTCGCCAGCTCCGACGCCAACAACGTCGAGCTGCAGATCCGCGACGAGGGCGAGGAGTGGGTGCTGACCGGGCGGAAGTGGTGGTCCACATCGGCCCTGCGCCCGGACTGCCCTGTCGCGCTGGTCATGGGTGTGACGGACCCGGATGGCCCGCTCGGGCGCCGGCACAGCCTGGTGCTGGTACCGACCGGGACGCCGGGGATGACCGTGCTTCGCTCGACCACCGTGCTCGGGTTCGACGACCGGCACGAGGGCGGTCACGGCGAGATCGAGTTCGACGGTGTGCGCGTACCCAAGCAGAACCTGCTCGGCGAACGCGGCGCCGGCTTCGCGGTGGCCCAGGCCCGGCTCGGGCCCGGCCGGATCCACCACTGCATGCGCCTGATCGGCATGGGCGAACGCGCCATCGCCGCGATGACGGCCCGCTCGCTCGACCGTGTCACCTGGGGTGTCCCGCTGGCCGAGCAGGGCGTCATCCAGCAGTACATCGCCGATGCCCGGATCGAGCTCGACGCTGCCCGTCTGCTCGTGCTGCGCGCCGCTTGGCGTATGGACCGTGACGGGAACAAGGCCGCCCGCCACGACATCGCCGCGGCGAAGGTGAAGGTGCCGCTGACCGTCAAGAAGATCGTCGACGACGCCATCCAGGTGCACGGCGGCGGCGGTCTCTCCCAGGACACGATGCTGCCGGTCCTGTACGCGCAGGCCCGCTTCCTGCAGATCGCCGACGGGCCCGACGAGGTGCACCGCCGGTCGATCGCCCGCCACGAGCTCGGTGCCGAACCGCTGCTCAAGGGAGCCTGACGTGGGCGGCTACACCACACTCGAGCTCACCCGCCCGGCACCCGGTGTCGCGCTCGCGACTCTGCGCAGACCCGAGCGGCTCAACGCGATCACCTTCGAGATGTTCGACGAGTTCGTGGCCCTGCAGCGCGAGATCGACGCCGACCCCGATGTCCGGGCGCTGGTGCTGACCGGGGCCGGGCGCGCGTTCTGCGCCGGCCTCGACCTCGACCTGGCCGAGGGATTGATCGAGATGCCCGTCGCGGAGATGCTCGCGGGCCAGGAGCACTGGGGCCGGTCGGTGACCGGCTTCGCCCGGATGGACACCCCGGTGATCGCCGCGGTGAACGGGCCCGCCGCCGGAGCCGGGATGGGGCTCGCCCTCACCGCCGACGTCCGGGTCGCGTCCACGACGGCCCGGTTCAACGCCGCATTCGTGCGCATCGGGCTGACCGGCGGTGACGTCGGCACCTCCTACCTGCTGCCCCGCCTGGTCGGGCTCGGCCGGGCAACCGAGATCCTGCTGACCGGCCGCTTCGTCGACGCCGAGGAGGCGCAGCAGATCGGTCTGGTCACCGACGTCGTCGATCCGGACGCCCTGCTCGACCGGGCGCTGGAGACTGCCGCGCTGATCGCGGGCAACAGCCCGCTCGGCATGCGGCTGACCAAACACGCGATCGGCACCAACGTCGCCGCCCCATCTCTGGAAGCCGCGCTGGCTGTGGAGAACCGCAACCAGGTCCTCGCCACCCGCACCCAGGACATGGCCGAGGCGCTCGCGGCCTTCCGCAACAAACGCGACCCCGCGTTCGTCGGGCGCTGACCCCCTCACCCTCGAAGGAAGGCAACGATGTTCAGAACCAGGTTCACCGAGGAGTTCGGCATCGAGCACCCCGTGGTCTGCGGCGGGATGACCGCCGTCGGCACCGCGGACCTGATCGCCGCCGTAGCGAACGCCGGGGCGCTCGGCTTCCTCACCGCGCTCACCCAGCCGACACCCGAAGCGCTCAGCAAGGAAATCCGGCGCTGCCAGGAGATGACCGACCGCCCGTTCGGCGTCAACCTCACGATCCTGCCGACGATCAGCCCGGTGCCCTACGACGAGTACCGCGACGCGATCATCGAGAGCGGCGTGAAGATCGTCGAGACAGCCGGGGCGAACCCCGCCCCACACCTGCCGGCCTTCAAGAAGGCCGGGGTGCGGGTCGTGCACAAGGCCGTCGCCGTCCGGCACGCGATCAAGGCCGAGAAGCTCGGCGTCGACGCGGTGAGCATCGACGGGTTCGAATGCGCAGGCCACCCCGGCGACGACGACGTCCCCGGCCTGGTCCTGATCCCCGCCGCCGCACGCGAGCTCACCATCCCGATCATCGCCAGCGGCGGCATCGCCACCGGCGCCGGCCTCGTCGCAGCGCTCGCACTCGGCGCGTCCGCGGTGAACATGGGCACCCGGTTCGTCGCCACCACCGAGGCGCCGGTGCACGACAACGTCAAGCAACAGATCGTGGCCAACGACGAGCGCGCCACCCAGGTCGTGTTCCGCGAGTTCCGCAACACCGCCCGGGTCGCGCGCAACTCGATCTCCGAACAGATCGCCGAGATCTCCGGGCGACCCGACGCGACGTTCGCCGACGTCGCCGACCTCGCCTCAGGGGAACGCGGCCGGACCTCGGTCCTCGCCGAGGGCGATATGGAAGGCGGCATGTGGTGGGCAGGCCAGTCCCAAGGGCTGATCGACTCCGTCGGTAGCTGCAAGGAAGTCGTCGGCGACATCATGACCGAGGCTCAGGAACTCGCCCGCCGCACGCTACCCGGAATGCTCACCCGATAACGAGACCAACCGGAGACGACCGTGCCCTCCCACGACACACCTGACCCGATCCGACGAGCGCGACGCCAGACCCTCGGCGACATCCCACGCCGCTCGGCTCTGCGCTACCCGGACAAGACCGCGATCGTCGACGGCGACGTCCGGCTGAGCTTCACCGAATTCGACGCCACCGTCGACCGGGTCGCCGCGGCGCTCACCGCCGCCGGCCTGAGCAAGGGCGACGCACTGGGCCTGCTCTCCCACAACTGCTGGCAGTACCCGGTACTCGCCTTCGCCACCGCCCGGATCGGCGTCATCCTGGTTCCGATCAACTTCATGCTGGTCCCCGACGAGATCGCCTACATCCTCGACCACTCCGGGTGCGTCGCGCTGGTGGCCGAGGACACGCTCGTCGCCACCGCCGACCACGCGATCACCCGATCCGCGGGGATGGTCCGGATCCGCGCCGGGATCAGTATCGACGGGCCGGACCTGCCGGCCGACTGGGCCGACGTGCAGACCTGGTGCGACGACGACGGCCCACCCGCGCCGGAGATCGAGATCGGCGACGACGACCCGCTGCGACTGATGTACACCAGCGGCACCGAGTCCCGACCCAAGGGCGCCCTGCTCAGCAGCCGCTCGCTGATGTGGCAGTACATCAGCTGCATCGTCACCGGCGGAATGGAGGCCTCCGACGTCGAGGTCCACGCCCTACCGCTCTACCACTGCGCGCAACTCGACAATTTCCTGGCCACCGACCTCTACCTCGGCGCGACCAGCGTCATCCTGCGCGGACCCGACCCCACCCGGATCCTGCGGGCGATCGAACGCGAGCAGGCGACCAACCTCTTCGCCCCGCCCACAGTGTGGATCTCGCTGCTGCGCTCCCCGGAACTGGACAAGGTCGACGTCAACACGCTGGCCAAGGGCTACTACGGCGCATCGGCCATGCCCCGGGAGATCCTCGCCGAGCTGCGCGAACGGTTCCCGAAGCTGCGGCTGTGGAACTTCTACGGACAAACCGAGATGGCATCGCTGGCCACCGCACTCGGCCCCGCGGACCAGGCCGAGCGGGCCGGTTCCGCGGGCCGGCCGGCGTTGAACGTCGAGACCCGCATCGTTGACGAGCGGAACACGCCGCTGCCCGCGGGACACGTGGGCGAGATCGTCCACCGCAGCCCGCACGCGACCGTCGGCTATCACGACAACGCGGAGAAGACGGCGGAGTCCTTCGCCGGTGGCTGGTTCCACTCCGGCGATCTCGGCTACCTCGACGACGACGGTTTCCTGTGGGTCGTCGACCGCAAGAAGGACATCATCAAGACGGGCGGGGAGAACGTCGCCAGCCGGGAGGTGGAGGAGGTCCTCTACCAGCTCGACGGCGTCGAGGAGGCAGCGGTGTTCGCGTTGCCGCACACACACTGGATCGAAGCAGTCACCGCCGTGGTGGTGGCGAAGCCCGACGCCCGGCTCGACGAACGAACCGTGATCGAGCACAGCCGGGCGCGGCTGGCCGGCTACAAGGTGCCCAAGTACGTCGTGATCGCCGACGAACTACCCAAGAATCCCAGCGGGAAGATCCTCAAACGCGTCCTGCGGGACACCTACGCGTCCATGGTCGACGAATCGGAGGAGCGATGACACCGCACGCCTACGACGGAAACGGCGGCCGGAGCCCCCGATGGTGGCCCAGCAGGTACGGGTCGGACGACCGGATCGGGGCCGCGAACGAGCTGACCGACGAACGCGCGCTGGCCGCGTTGGGGCTGCCGCGTGAGGGCCGGGTCGTCGAGCTCGGGCGGCTGCTCGAGCCGGGTGTCCCGGCCTATCCGCCCCGCACATGGTCACAGCTCATGCTGGCGCACCAGTCCCTGATCCAATGGAGCCCCACAGGCTCGCAGATGACAGCCTTCGAGGAACAGGTGAGTCAGACCTACCAGATCGGTACCCACCTCGACGGTCTCGGACACGTCGGTGTCGACGGTCGCTTCTACAATGGGCTGCACTACGAGGACTTCTTCGCCCCGACCGGGCTCACCGAACTCGGTATCGAGACGGCCAAGCCGTGGGTGTCCCGCGGGGTGTTCCTCGACATCGCCGGGCTCGAGGACGAAAGGGTGCTGCCTGCCGGGTTCGTGATCGAGCCGGCACACCTCGAGGCGTAAACATTCAGCCTGGGTCGTGACCTGCGGATGAGCGGGACGGACGGGTGCCGGTTGGTGACCCGGCGT
>JAKDNL010000536.1 GCA_030451825.1 Pseudonocardia sp.
GGGTGGGATCAGGGATCAGTGGACGGTCTCGGCGACCTTCTCCGAGGCCTTCTCCGCCTCGGTCGCGCCGTAGCCGCCGCCCGCCATCTCGGCGTCGACGGTGCCCGAGGCGAGCCAGCGCTCGGCGTCGATCGCGGCCGAGCAGCCGGAGCCGGCCGCGGTGATCGCCTGCCGGTATGTGTGGTCGACCAGGTCACCGCAGGCGAACACGCCGTCGACGTCGGTTCGGGTACCGGGCGCGTCGACGCGCACGTAGCCCTCGCCGTCGGTCGCGACCTGGCCGCGGACGAGCGCGCTGCGCGGGTCGTGCCCGATCGCGACGAACATGCCGGTGACGTCGAGCGTGTCGGCCTCTCCGGTGACGGTGTCGCGGAGCTGCAGGGACTTGACCGAGCCCTCGCCGGTGACCTCGGTGACCGTGGCGTTGGTTCGCCAGCGCATCTTCGGGTCGTTCCTCGCGCGCTCGAGCATGATCTTCGAGGCCCGGAAGTCGTCGCGCCGGTGGATGATCGTGACGGTCTCGGCGAACTTGGTGAGGAACGTGGCCTCCTCCATCGCGGAGTCGCCGCCGCCGATCACGGCGATGTGCTGGTCGCGGAAGAAGAACCCGTCGCAGGTAGCACAGGAGCTGACACCGCGGCCGAGCAGCTCCTGCTCCCCCGGCACGTACAGGTAGCGCGGCGCGGCACCCATGGCCAGGATCACCGCGCGGGAGCGGAACGTCTCGCCCCCGACCACGACCTCCTTGACGGGGCCGTCGAGCGTCACCGAGTCGACGTCCTGGGGTCGCAGGTCGGCGCCGAAACGCTGGGCCTGACCACGCATCTGCTCCATCAGGTCCGGGCCCATGATGCCGTCGGTGAAGCCCGGGTAGTTCTCCACCTCGGTCGTGGTCATCAGGGCGCCGCCGAACTGGCTGCCCTCGAACACGATCGGCTCGAGCTGGGCACGCGCGGCGTAGACCGCTGCGGTATACCCGGCCGGACCCGACCCGATGATGATCAGGTTGTGCACCGTGTCGGTGGTCACGGGTCGCATTCCTCCCCTGCGGACGTCCGGCGCACTGCACCGGGCTGTCGGTCGTCGCGGCCGTGGCGACCGGGTCGTTCCCCGATCTCCGCCGTTGTCCCCTCCAACGCGATCCTAGGCAACTTCCATTCCGGTGGGTCCTCGCCCGCGGGTTCGCGCAGTGCCGTGGTGCCGGTCCGGCGGGAGGGACGGCGCGGTGTGGCCGTCAGCGGCCGACGGTCGTCGAGGCCAGCAGGCGGCCGGTCCCGGCACCGCAGGCCGGATCGACGACGACCAGCCGGAACCGCCCGCGCACCCCGGTGCCCAGGACCAGCAGCGTGCCGGGCTCCCCGCGTACCGCGTACGGTCGCGCGCCGATCAGGGGTGCGGTGGTGCCGGGCACCCCGGCGGCGGTCAGACAGGCCCGTCGCCGCAGGGGGTCGGCGAGCGGTCCGGCGCCCCGCTCCCCCAGGGCCCCTGCGCCCGCGGCCTGCAGGTCGGTCTCCTCGCCCGCCACCCGCGGGGCGGCCGGAGCCCCGACCGTCACCGCGAACGCCGTCACGGCCACGACGGCGGCCGCCACCAGACCGGCGAGCACGGCGCCACGACCGGGCACCGCGCGCGCCGGACGGCGGGCCGTTCGCACCTCGGCCGCGGCCAGGGCGGCTCCGATCCGCGCCGTGACGTCGGCGGGCATCGCGGGTGCGCCGAGTGCGGCGAGTTCCGCGCGCATCCGGGCGAGGTCGTCCGGTTCGTGGTCGGCGACCCGGTCACCGTCGCCCCGGGGGTCGTCCGGCGTGTCGTGATGCGATGGGTGGCTCACCGCCGTCCCTCCCGTGTGTCCGCGAGCAGCTCGACGAGTCGTGCCCGGCCCCGTGCGGACCGGCTCTTCACCGTGCCGGGCGGGACCTCGAGGATCGCGGCGGCCTCGGCGACCGGGTAGCCCAGGGCGTCCACCAGCACCACCGCCGCCCGCTGCTCGGGGGCCAGTAGGGCCAGCGCGCCGTCGAGCGCGAGCCGGCTGGTCACGGCACTCGAGAGGTCCGGCCCCCGCCCGGGCGCCTCGAGCGGCCGGGCCTCGGCGACCAGGTGGAGGCGGGCCCGGTGCATTCGATTCATGCACTTGTTGACGAGAATGCGGTGCAGCCAGGTCCCGACCTCGGCATCACCGCGGTAGCTGCGGGTCCGCAGCGCGGAGAGGAACGCTTCCTGGACGGCGTCCTCGGCGTCGGTGCGGTCACCCAGGATGCGGAACGCGACGGCCCAGAGACGATCCCGGTAGCGCCGGAACAGCTCGTCGAACGCGCCGGTGACCCCGGCCAGGTGGTCGGCGAGCAGCTCCCGGTCGGAGCCGATCGAGGTGGTCACGGGCGCACCGTAGGCAGCGCGGGGGCCCGGCCGTGGCCGAACGGGACCGGCCGGTCACCGCAGCGAACGCCGACCGGTACCGGCCGGAGCCGGACCGCCTACTGGACGGCCCGGTCGAAGGAGACCTCGTCGAGCTGGCTGACGTTCGAGGTACCGCCGCCGGCCAGCTTCGTGATCCACAGCAGCAGGTGCTGGGTCGGCTGGCTGTCCGCCAGCCCGACCACGGTCTCGCCCTGCTGCAGGGTCACGGTGGTGACCGGGACGGTGTCGGCGAACTCGGCGTTCGCGGTCGGCGCGGACCGGACCTCGATCACCGTCCCCGCACTGGGCGAGTCGATCTTCAGCTGCGAGAGCTGCTCGGCGGAGACGAACGAGGCCATGACGCCCACGCCCGGCTTGAGGGCGGGGAACGGCTGGAGGTACTGCTGGGTCTTCCAGCTCGTCGACGGGTCCCCGTCGACGACGGCGGAGATGTCGTCGGAGTTGTCCCCGTCGCCGGTCGGGTCGAACACCCCGACCGCGACGTTGCTCACCGGGGCCTGCACGGCCGGCGCCGGGTTCGGGGCCACCGCCGCCGCCGGTGCCTGGCCGGATACCGGAGGAGCGCCGACGACGATCGGGGCCGGTCCTCCACCCGCTCCGAACAGGGAGCCGACCTGCACGCCCACGTACCCGAGCACGATCAGCACACAGACGGCGAGCACGGACAGTCCGATCGTCAGGTTCCGTCGACGTACCGGGTCCCGGCGGGTGTCGACGACGCGGTCCTCGTCCTGCCAGACGTCGTCCGGCTCGGCGGGGGCACCATCGTGCACCGGGGGGAACAGGGCGGATTCGTCGTCCTCGGCCAGCACCTCGGTGAGCAGCCGGTGCACCGCCGCCGCGGTGTGCACGCGGCCGAGCCCCTCGCTCTGCCCCAGCGCACCGGTGCACAGCGTGTCCAGCTCGAGCGGCACGCCCGGCCGCAGTGCCGCCGCGGAGCGCAGGGCGCCGGACGGCGTGCGATCGGCCGAGACCAGTTCGGCGCGCACGGCGTCGGCGACCGACAGGGGCCAACGGCGGGTGAGCATCGTGTAGAGGACGGCACCCAGACCACGGACGTCGTCCGCGGCGGTGACCGAGGGCCGGGGCAGCAGGAACGCCAGCTGAGCGCGCCCGTCCGGCGTGATCCGCACCCGCTGCGGGTGGTCGCAGCCCAGGACCAGGCCCTGCTGGTGCGCCTCCATCGCGGCCGCGGTGAGCGGCTCCAGGATCCGGGCGGCGCGCAGCGCGCGCACCGGTCCCTCAGCGACGACCTCGGCCAGGTTCCGGCCGGGCACCCACTCGGCGACGGCGGCTCCGAGCACGTCCCCGGGCAGGCCGTGGCTGCCGGGCGCGAGCACGTCGAGCAGGCGTGCGCTGCCGACGTGCTCGAAGCACCCGGAACGCAGGGCGCGCACGACCATCTCGCCGGCCCGGGCGGCGCCCTCGGGGTCGTCCGAGCGGTCGTCGGCGGGGAGCCGGCGCAGTACGGTGATCGCGACGGGGCGGCGCAGGACGGTGTCCTCGGCGCGCCAGAACTCGGCGCCCGCGCTCAGGTCCGAGCCGACCCGTTGGAGCAGCCGGTAGCGGTCGGTCAGCGCGGAACCCGAGGTCGTGCCGACGACGTCGCGGGCGGCCGGGATGCGTTCGGTGGGCCGCGCCTGCTCGGGCACCCGGGGGGTCGGACGGGGCCGGGCAGCCTCCGCGGATTCGGCGCCGAACCCCTCGCCGGCGTCTATCGCGCCGGTCGGGGAGTCGGTGATCTGGTCACCGGTCGGCTCCACCTGCCCGTCGGCGGCGGCATCGGGACCGGCATCAGGTGGAACCGGTTCCTCCGACTGGTCGATCCGACTGAGTGGGGCAGCGCGCTGTTCGGTCTGCCCGCTCAACGGCCTCGACCTCCCACGTCGTCCGGGGTCCCGCCAACCGCTCAAGACTACGTCACCCCAGCCGTTCCGGACGACACCGAAATGATGTCGGGCGCGCCGCCGCGGGACGTGGCGTCCGTCACCGGCGACCGATCGCCACGTCAGCGGCGGGTGCGCCGGGCAGTCGTCGCTCCGGGACCGACGGCGCCCATGCTGCGCTGAGCGGACTCATGGGCGCGTCCGGGGGTCATCGTGCCGCGGCGCCCCTCCCGGTGTTGGCGGTCGTGGTGTCCGCGGACCGGACGCACGCGACGGCGCCGGCGGGGGCGGGGGTGG
>JAKDNL010000537.1 GCA_030451825.1 Pseudonocardia sp.
TCCGGCAGGGGTTCCGGCAGGGAGACGACGGACGACGACGGGGATCCCGCCCTCGACGGGCTGCGGCAGTGGATCGTGGATTCCGAGCTGGCCGCGGAGCGGCTCGCGGTGTCCACCCGCCGGCTGGCGGAGCACCGTGACCCGATCCCGTCCGAGCACCGCGCGGCGTTGGCCGACGGCGTCCGGGCCCTGGTCTCGGCCACCTCCGTCGGCACTCCGCGCGCGATGGCGGCCAGCCTCTACGAGTCGGCCCGGTCGTCGGTGCAGGGGATCGTCGACCTGCCGGGCGGAACCGTCTCCACCGCACGCGAACAGCGGATCGCGTTCGCCGTCGTCCGGGTCGCGGACGCGATGCAGACGACGGTGGAGCAGGCCCAGCGCCGGATCGCCCAGGGCCGGATCGCCCAGGGCCGGATCGCGCAGCGCCGCGGCGGGGGCGGGCCGGCAGCGCAGGGCTCGCCGGCACACGGCCGGCACGAGTCGGATGCACCGGCGCAGGACGCGGTCCCGCCGGTCGCGCACGGCCGGCACGAGGCGGCCGGCGAGCCGGAGCCGACGGCCACCGGGGGCGACACGTCCCGCGGCGACGCCCCCTCGGGCGCGGCAGACCGCGACCCGGACCGCGACGGGGGGCTGGCGCTGCACACCCGCCAGGCCGTCCAGGTCGGGGTGGCTACCAGCCTCGCCATCGTCGCCGGCGAGCTGATCTCCCCGGCGCGCTGGTACTGGGCGGTGATCGCGGCGTTCGTCGTGTTCGCCGGCACCTCCAGCCGGGGTGACGTGCTCAGCCGGGGCTGGGAACGGGTCGTCGGCACCGCGGGCGGGGTCGTCGCGGGGATGCTGCTGGCCCTGGTCGTGGGCGGGAACGTGCTGCTCAGCCTCGTACTGCTGTTCGTCTGCGTGTTCCTGGCCCTGTACCTGGTGAAGATCTCCCAGGTGATGATGGCGTTCTGGCTCACCGCCGTGCTCGCGTTGCTCTACGGCGTGATCGGCCAGTTCAGCATCGAGACGCTGCTGCTCCGGGTCGAGGAGACCGCGATCGGCGGTGCACTCGGCATGCTGGCCGCGTTCCTCATCCTGCCGACGCGCTCGCGGACGGCGTTCGGGGACGCCCTGGACGAGGCGGTGCAGGGCGTCGTGGCCGGGCTGACCGCGTCGGTGGATCAGATCCTCGGACGGCCCGGCGACAAGGACCCGCTGGAGCTGGCCCGCGAGCTGGACGCTTCGCTGTCCACGGTGCGGACCCGGGCCCGCCCGCTGGAGCATCCGATCGCGCGCCGTCCGCTGCGCCGCGGAGTGCACCACACCGTGCGGATCATCGCCGGGCTGGACTACTACGTGCGGATGCTGGCCTCGCTCACCCGGACCGCCTGGAGCCCGGGCTGGGCGGGCACGCTCGACCCGGCCACCGACCGGGTCCGGGAGAACCTGGAGGGGCTGCGCGAGATCCTGCGCGACGGGTACGGCCCGTCGCGGACCGGACCCGCCCGCCGGGACGAGGAAACGACCGGCGACGACGCCCGCTCCGTACGCTCCGCCGAGGACCTGATCGATGCCGCCGAGGCCGACGCGTCCGCGGCCGGCCCCTCCCGGGAGCGGCTCGCGCTGCTCGCGGTCGCCCGGATGCTGCGCCGCATCGACCAGCTGACGGTCGGCCTGTCCCGCGACCTCACCGGGCGCAGCTGGGTCGACCCGGCGCCGGGGGAGCCCGTCCGGGAGGGCGCCGTCCGTCGTCGTAGGCTCGGCCCGTGATCAACGTGTCGACCACCGACGGCATCGGGCTGATCGAGCTCGACCGGCCCGAGCGGCGCAACGCGCTGGACGTCGCGACCTGCCGGGAGCTGGTCGAAGGGACCGTACGGGTGCGCGACGAGGGCGCCCGCGCCGTCGTCGTCACCGGTAGCGGCAGCAGTTTCTGCTCCGGCGCCGACTTCGGCGAGGTCTACACCGACGGGTTCCGGGAGGCGCTCTACGCGGCCCTGCACGCCGTCGTGGACCTGCCGATGCCGGTCGTCGCGGCGGTCAACGGGCCGGCCATCGGCGCCGGGACCCAGCTGGCGATCGCCTGCGACCTGCGGATGGCCGCGCCGTCGGCGGTGTTCGCGCTGCCCACGGCCCGGCTCGGCCTGGCCGTCGACCCGTGGACGATCGAGCGGCTCGTCCAGGTGGCCGGCGGCGGCAGCGCCCGGAGCCTGTTGCTGGCCTGCGCCCAGCTCGATGTCGCCACGGCGCACGCGCGCGGGCTCGTCGACTCCCTCGGTGAGCGCGCCGACGCACTCGCCCTGGCGGCTGACCTGGCGACCATGGCTCCGCTGACGCTGGCCTACAACAAGATCGCGGTGAACGCGTTCGGCCGGGGCGGCACGTCGGCCGCGGTGCCGGACCTGGACGCCGAGTTCGAGCGCTGCTGGGACAGCGAGGACATCCAGGAGGGCCGCGTGGCGCGCTCGGAGAAGCGGCAGCCGCGCTTCACCGGCCGCTGACCCGGCCGTCGCGCGGCGAGCGGATCGACCCTGCCCCGCCGATCGGAGCAACGCTGCCCCGCCGATCGGATCAAGATCGGTTACGGCTACCCTTCGTCACTACCACGATCGCAGAGGACTACGGACGTCGGGCCGTGTCAGCAGGTCGATCGAACGCCCGGGCCGGTGCGGTCCGGCGTGACCTCGCACGACGGCACGGAGGTTCTCCATGAGGATGCTGCGCGGACGCCGCTCCGGTGTACTGCTCGGGGTCGTCGCCCTGATCGGCGCCGTCACGGCCGGTATGGCCTCGGCCGAGGGCGACTCGTCCGGGACGGAGCCCACCTCCGGTTCGGACGCCCCGGAGGTCGCCACCGGCGCCCCCGTCCCGGGCACGCCGTGCACCGCGTCGGCGCGGGCCTGCGTGGACGTCGCCGCCCGTGTGACCTGGCTGCTCGACGGCGGCGAGGTCGTGCACGGCCCGGTGGCCATGCGGCCCGGCGACGCCGAGGGCCCGACGCCGAAGGGCGTGTTCGCGGTCCAGTGGAAGGCCGAGCAGTGGACCAGCCGCGAGAGCTACACCCAGATGCCGTACTCGGTGTTCTTCGCCCCGGGCGGGGTGGCGTTCCACCAGGGATCGATGGACACGCCGTCCGCGGGCTGCGTGAAACTGTCCGAGGCCGAGGCCCAGCGCTACTTCGCGACGCTGCAGGTCGGCGACGAGGTCCAGGTCTACTGATCCGAGCGGACGTCGGCACCGACGTCACAGGGCTTCCTCGGGAGTCCGTTCTACGCCCCGTAGAAATGTTGGCGTATCATGAGTTCCGTGGCGAGCCTGGGCGAGTTGGAACGTGCGGTCATGGGCGTCCTCTGGGAAGCGGACAGGGACCTGACCGCCCGCGACGTCCAGGACGCACTGGCCGCCCGGGACCTCGCGACCACCACGGTGCTCACCGTGCTGGGCCGGCTGGAGCGCAAGCAGCTGGTCCGCCGGATGCGTGACGGCCGGGCGCATCACTACCGGCCGGTGGCCAGTCGCGAGGACCACGTCGCCGATCTGATGAGCGACGCGCTGGATGGTGCGTCCGACCGTGGTGCGGCCCTGGCGCGGTTCCTCGGATCGATGTCCGAGGAGGAACGGGCCGGCCTGCGCGACCTGCTCGACTGATCCGGCACCGGGGCAGGTCCGGCCCCGGTACCGGGGGACCGAGTGTCGGTACCGACCCATACCCACCATGATGCAGCGATGGAGCTGACCGCGCTGGCGCTGGTCGTGCTCGGCGCGCTACTGGCCGAGCCGGTCAGCCGCGGTCTGTCGCGGGCCCGCTGGCCGGCTCGTGACCCGGTGGGTGCACTGCTGTCCTGGCAGGCGATCGGGCTCTCCGGCGGGATCTCCCTGTTCGGCGCCGGGCTGGCCTTCGGCCTCGCCCCGCTGGGCGCGAGCCTGCCCGAGGCCACCGGCGTTGCGGTGTCGGAACTGGCGGCCGGTCACTACCCGGACGGGCTCGGCGCCCTGCACCTGCTCGCGCTCCTGGTGGCCCTCGGCGTGCTGCTGCGGCTGCTCACCGTGCTGGCGTTCACGACGGTGCGCACGCTGCGCACCCGGCGCCGTCACCGCGACCTGCTCGACGTGCTGGCGACGCCGTGGCCGAACGCGCCCGGTACCCGTGTGCTGGACCACCCGATCCCGGTGGCCTACTGCCTGCCCGGGCGCAGCTCCCGCCTGGTCGTCTCCGCCGGTGTGCTGGATGCGCTGGACACGGCGGGCGTCCGGGCCGTGCTCGCCCACGAGCGGGCGCACCTGCGCGAACGCCACGATCTGGTGGTGCTCCCGTTCGTGGCCTGGGGTGCGACGGCGCCGTTCGTGCGTGGGATGGTGTGCGCCCAGATCGCGGTGGCCAAGCTGATCGAGATGCGCGCCGACGACGTCGCCGGCTGCCGGTGCGACCCGGCGGAGCTGGTGGCCGCGCTCAAGGCCGTCGGCGGTTCCGTGCCGGCGGCGGCGCTGAGCTCGTTCACCGCAGCGCTGGAGCACCGGATCGACCGGATCGCCTCGCCGCCCCCGCCACTGCCACTGCCGGTGCGTCTGTCGATCCGGCTCGGTGCGGCGGTGCTCGTCCTCGCCCCACTGATCGCC
>JAKDNL010000538.1 GCA_030451825.1 Pseudonocardia sp.
GGCGCCCCACCCGCTTTACCGGCGCAGGGGGGGGGGGGGGGGGCAAAGCGGCCCCGTGCCCGCTTTTCCCGCCCCGGGGGGGGGCGGCGCGGGCGGCGGCGGGCCAGTAGCGCCGGCATGCCGGCGGCGAGCAGCGCGGCCGGTACGACGAACCCGGCGACCGGGTCGGCGTGGTAGATCGGCGTGACCGCCACCGGGGACATGGCGGCTCCGCCGAACCGCACGGCCTGCACCACCGATACCGCGCCGCCGGCGTTCGGTCCGCCACCGCCCAGGACCAGCGCGTTCACCCCGACCAGCACCAGCTGGCTGGACACCCCGGCCAGCGCCCACAGCACGACCACGACCCACAGCATCGGCGCCAGCCCGATCCCGGCCACCAGCACGGCCCCGGTCAGCGCCCCGGTCAGCACACAGCGCCGCGGCCCGACCCGGTCCACCGCGCCGCCGATCAGCCGGGCGGTGAGGATCCCGGCGAGCCCCATCGCGGTGAGTACCAGTCCGCGTGCACCCGAGCTCAGCCCGAACGCGTCCTCCAGCCGCAACGCCACCAGGAAGTTCAGCCCGGCCAGAGCGCCCCAGCCGAGTGCTGCGGCCACCCCGGCGCGCAGCACCTCCGGTGTCCATGCCGAGCGCAACGACGGACGGGGCCCGGCCCCGGCGGCACGCGGACCCGGGTCCGGGAGCCCGGCGAGGGCCAGCAGCACCGCCACCACGCCGACCCCGGCGAACGCGAGCCGCCAGTCGAACTCCGCGGCCAGACCCCCGATCAGCGGCGCCGACGTCTGCCCGGCGGCCTGCAGCGATCCGAACCAGCCCAGCGCGCGTCCCAGCCGGGCCGGCTCGACCGAACCGGCGAGCGTGGCCAGCAGCAGGGGAGTGGTGAACGCGTTCGCCGCACCCTGCAACGCGCGGGCGGCCAGGAACAGCGACCAGGACGCGGCGAGGACGCAGGCCAGCGACGCCACCAGGTACACCAGATACCCGCTGACGACCGTGCGCCGCCGCCCCCACCGTTCCCCGAGCGTGCCGCTGACCAGCATCAACGCCGCGAACGGCAGCAGGTAGGCGGTGATCGAGGTCGACGCGGACCCGGTCGACACCCCGAAGTCCGCCCCGAGCTCGGGCAGCATCGCCGCCGTCACCCCACCGCCGAACGGCCCGAGAAACGCCCCGGCGAACAGGGCTCCCCGCCGTAGCGAGGCCCCCACCATCGTCAGGTCAGGAGCCGGCGGCGTTGCCGGGGCCGGAGCCGCGGCGGCGCAGGTAGCGCTCGAAGTCGGCGGCGATCGTGTCCCCGCTGGTCTCGCGCAGCTCCGACTCGGCCTCCTCGGCGTCGGACTCCTGGGCCTGCTCCTCGAGCTGGCGGACGTACTCGCGCACCTCGTCGTCGGCGTCGGCCATCTCCGAGACCGTGCGCTCCCACTCCTCGGCGGCCTCCGGCAGCCCGCCGAGCGGGACCTCGACGTCGAGCGCCTCCTCGATCCGGTGCAACAGCGCCACCGCCGCCTTGGGCACGCGGGCCTGGGAGACGTAGTGCGGGACCTCGGCCCAGTAGGACAACGCCGGCACCCCTGCCTCCACGCAGGCCTGCTGGAACACCGCGACGATCCCGGTCGGGCCCTCGTAGTTCGAGGGCTCGATGCCCATCGACTTGAACGAGTCGGCATCCCACGAGGTGCCGTTCACCGGCGTCGGCCGGGTGTGCGGCACCTCGGTCAGCAGCGCGCCCAGTGTGATGACCTTCGTCACGCCCAGCCGCTCGATGTGACCGATCAGTTCCCGGCAGAATGCGCGCCATCTCATATTCGGTTCGATGCCGCTCACGAGAACCACGTGACGGTCGGTTCCGGGCAGCGTGGCCCAGGACAGACGGGTGGTCTGCCACTCGATCTTGCGAGTGATCCCGTCGGCCAGTTTCACGTGCGGACGGGTCACCTGGAAGTCGTAGTACTCCTCGGGATCGATCGAGGTCAGAGGCTGTGCGTCCCAGCTGAGCTCGAGGTGTTCCAGAGCGGTGCTCGCGGCCTCCCCGGCGTCGTTCCACCCCTCGAACGCGGCGACCAGCACCGGATCGATCAGGGACGGCTGCTCGCCCGTTCCCGCGGCGCTCGGGTCTCGATCCGTCATCGCTACAGCCTACGGCCCGGGGCTCTCACAATCGGGTCGAACCCCGTTCACCAGGTAGTCTCACTGATCGTGTCATCAACGATGGGAGCGGATCACGCGGTGAGCACCTCTTCGGACGGCGACATCCCGGTGTCAGCGGGCAGGCAGAACAACGCAGGGCGTGCGGAGGAGACCGCCGCCAGGACGCAACGTCTCAGAGAGATTCTGGACGAGCGGATCGGCGTCGTCGACGGCGCATGGGGAACGGTTATCCAGGGGCTCGGGTTGTCTCCGGAGGACTACCAGGCGGATTTCCTGGTCGACCATCCGAAGGACACCAACGGTGACCCGGACCTGCTGAACCTGACCCGCCCGGACCTGATTCTGGACAGCCATCGGCGCTACTTCGAGGCCGGGGCGGACATCACGACGACGAACACGTTCACCGCCACCACGATCGGCCAGGCCGACTACGCCCTCGAGGGCAAGGTGCGCGAGATGAACCTGGCGGCCGCGAAGCTGGCCCGCCAGGCGGCCGACGAGGCAGAGGGCGACAAGTTCGTGGCCGGCTCGATCGGTCCGCTGAACGTGACGCTGTCGCTGTCGCCCAAGGTGGAGGACCCCGCCTACCGGGCGGTGACCTACCAGCAGGTCTACGAGACCTACGCCGATCAGATCAGCGCCCTGGACGAGGGCGGCGTGGACCTCCTGCTGGTCGAGACGATCTTCGACACACTGAACTGCAAGGCCGCGCTGCAGGCCGCGCACGACGTCGCGCCGCACCTGCCGATCTGGATCTCGGTCACGATCGTCGACCGGTCCGGGCGGACGCTGTCCGGGCAGACGGTCGACGCGTTCTGGACCTCGGTCCGGCACGCGCAGCCGCTGATCGTCGGGCTGAACTGCTCGCTGGGCGCCGACGAGATGCGCCCGCACGTGCAGGCACTGTCCGAGATCGCGGACACCTACACCGCGAGCTACCCGAACGCCGGCCTGCCGAACGCGTTCGGCGGGTACGACGAGACCCCGGACCAGACCGCAGCCCTGCTCAAGGAGTTCAGCGAGTCGGGCCTGGTCAACATCGTCGGCGGCTGCTGCGGCACCGGGCACGACCACATCGCCGCGATCGCGGCGTCGGTGAAGTCGCTGCCGCCGCGTACCCCGGTGCGGCCGCCCGAGCGGACCCGGTTCTCCGGCCTGGAGCGGTTCGAGATCGGCCCCGACACCGGCTTCGTGATGATCGGTGAGCGGACCAACGTCACAGGCTCGAAGCGGTTCCGGCGGCTGATCGAGTCCAAGGACTACACCGGCGCCCTGAACGTCGCGCTGGACATGGTGCGCGGCGGCGCGAACATGCTCGACGTCAACATGGACGCCGACCTGCTCGAGTCGGACGAGGAGATGACCACCTTCCTCAACCTCGTGGCCACCGAGCCCGAGGTCGCGAGGTGGCCGATCATGATCGACAGCTCGCGCTGGTCGGTCATCGAGGCGGGCCTGCGGTGCGTACAGGGCAAGGGGATCGTCAACTCGATCAGCCTCAAGGAGGGCGAGGAGGAGTTCCTCCAGCGCGCCAGCACGGTCCGCTCGTTCGGTGCGGGCGTCGTCGTGATGGCGTTCGACGAGACCGGGCAGGCGGACACGGCGCAGCGCAAGTGGGAGATCTGTGAGCGGGCCTACCGGCTGCTCGTCGACAAGATCGGGTTCCCGCCCGAGGACATCGTGTTCGACCCGAACGTGCTCGCGATCGCCACCGGCATGTCCGAGCACAACGACTACGCCAAGGACTTCATCCAGGCCGCCCCGGAGATCAAGAAGCGCTGCCCGGGCGCGCACATCTCCGGCGGCGTCTCGAACCTCTCGTTCGCCTTCCGCGGCAACGACGTGGTGCGCGAGGCGATGGACTCGGCGTTCCTCTACCACGCCATCAAGGCCGGCCTGGACATGGGAATCGTCAACGCCGGCCAGCTCGTGGTCTACCAGGACATCGACGCCGAGCTCCTGGAGATGGTCGAGGACGTCCTGTTCAACCGGCGCGAGGACGCCACGGACCGCCTCGTCGACGCCGCGGCCCGGTTCAAGGGCGAGGGCACCCAGCGCAAGCTGGACCTGACCTGGCGGGAGGGCGACGTCAACGCGCGCCTGTCGCACGCCCTGGTGCACGGCATCGTCGACTTCGTCGAGGACGACACCGAGGAGGCCCGCCAGCAGGCGGAGCGGCCCCTGCACGTGATCGAGGGCCCGTTGATGGACGGGATGAAGGTCGTCGGTGACCTGTTCGGCGACGGCAAGATGTTCCTGCCCCAGGTGGTCAAGTCCGCCCGGGTGATGAAGCGGGCGGTGGCCTACCTCGAACCCTTCATGGAGAAGGAGAAGGAGGAGGCCAAGGCCCGCGGCGAGGCCACATCCGACCGCGGCAACGGCACCGTCGTGATGGCCACGGTCAAGGGCGACGTGCACGACATCGGCAAGAACATCGTCGGCGTCG
>JAKDNL010000057.1 GCA_030451825.1 Pseudonocardia sp.
CCGATAGGAGCCCGTCCTCATCATGAGCTGCCCCGACGACCAGTACCGGTGGTCACCGACGGACACCCGACCCCGCACCCCGGCACGGCTGCTCGCCGGGCTCGGTGTTCTCGCCGTCCCGGTGCTCGTCGTCGGCCTCTGGTTCGGCGGGACGGCCGCCGGCTGGCTCACCCTCGGCATCGCCGCGGCGGTGCTCGGCACCGTGGTGGCGACCCTGCCCGCCGACAGCCGGCCGTCCCGCCCGTCGGGCGCTGCCCCGATCTCCGGCACCGGCACCGGTGACCTCGTGCCCGGGGCGCGCGTGCTCGTCGTCGGCGGCGGCTACGTCGGGCTCGTCGCGGCGCGCGCCCTGCAGGCCCGGCTCGGGACCGCCGGCGACGGGCGCCACCGCAGAAGCGGGCCCGGGCGCTCCCGCGCGTCCGGGCCCATCGGCTCGGTGACCGTGGTCGACCCGCAGCCGCACATGACCTACCAGCCGTTCCTGCCCGAGGCGGCCGGCGGCTCGATCGCCCCGCGCCACCTCACGGTCGCGCTGCGCCGCGTGCTCGACCGCTGCGACGTCGTGACCGGCTCGGTCGTGGCCGTCGACGACGCCCGTCGCCGAGCCGTCGTCAGCCTTCCCGACCGCGACACCCGCGAGATCCCCTACGACGTGCTGGTGATCGCCCCTGGTGCGATCGCCCGCGAGCTGCCCGTGCCGGGGCTGGCCGAGCGGGCACGGACCTTCCGGTCGGTCGGCGACGCCGCAGGGCTGCGCGACCACGTGCTCTCCCGGCTCGACGCCGCCGCCTCGATCGCGCCCACCTCGACGGCCGGCGCGGAGCGGCGCGCCCGGCTGCTCACCTTCGTCGTCGTCGGCGGCGGGTTCGCCGGGGTGGAGGTGCTCGGTGAGCTGGAGGACCTCGCACGCCGCGCCGGGCGCCAGATCGGGGTCGATCCGTCCGACATGCGGTGGGTGCTCGTCGAGGCGGCTCGGCGGATCATGCCCGAGGTGACCGAGCCGACCGCCGCGCGGGTGCACGACCACCTCACCCGCCGTGGCATCGAGGTGCGCGTCGGGGCCGGGCTCGAGTCCGCGCTCGACGGCCGGATCCGGCTCGCCGACGGCGCCACCATCCCCACTGACACCGTCGTCGTCGCCGCCGGCACCCGCCCGCACCCGATGCTCGAGCGCACCGATCTGCCGCTCGATCGCACCGGCAAGATCCGCTGCAGCGCGATGCTGCAGGTCGTCGGCCGGTCGCACGCCTTCGCCGCCGGCGACGGCGCCGCGGTACCCGACCTCGCGCGTGGCGCCACCCTGGACGACGAGGATCCGGAGGTGTTCACCGCGCCCACCGCCCAGCATGCCGTTCGGCAGGCCCGGGTACTCGCCGACAACGTCGTGGCGTTCCTCGACGGGCGCCCGCTGCAGCCCTACCGGCACTCGTCGGCCGGTGTGCTCGCCGGGCTCGGGCGACGTCGTGGCGTCGCCGAGATCCGGGGCCGGCGGCTCCTGGGGTGGCCGGCCTACGCGATGCACCGCGCCTACCACCTGTGGGCCATGCCGACCGCCGAGCGCAAGGCGCGCATCGTGCTGGACTGGGTCGGCTCCGCGCTGCTCGGACGCGACCCGGTGGCCCCGGGCGCCGTGGTGCCGGCCCCGCGCCAGGGCGACGACGGCATCGAGGCATCCGCCGGCCCTGCACCTCGCCTCAGCACTGCGACTCGCCTCAGCGAGACATCGGTCAGCGCTGCGAGGAGCACGCCCCAGGTGCGCGACGTTCGGGAGTCGACCCCGCCGGCCGCCGTGCCGGCCCGGACCGTGCCGCAGCCGCGGACGGGCGACGTGGGGCTCGGTCCACCGGCCCACGGTCGGCGTCCGATCAGGCCCCGGTGAGGGCGCGGACCGCTCGGGACGGGCTCGGGCGCCCGAGTTCCTTGGCCATCCAGGCACTCGTGTCGGCGAGCTTGTCGATGTCGAGACCGGTCCGGACGCCGAGGCCGTCCATCTGCCACTGGAGGTCCTCGGTCGCGAGGTTGCCCGTGGCGCTGCGCGCGTACGGGCAACCGCCCAGCCCACCCGCGGATGCATCGACGGTGGTCACGCCGTGCTGGAGCGCGGTCAGGGTGTTGGCAAGCGCTTGCCCGTAGGTGTCGTGGAAGTGCACCGCGATCCGGCCGACCGGAATCTGTGCGGCGATCAACGCGTCGAGCAGCCCGGCGACGCGGCCCGGGGTGGCCACTCCGATCGTGTCGCCGAGGCTGAGCTCGGTGCAGCCCAGCCGAAGCAGCTTCGTGGCCACGTCGACGACCCGGAAGATCGGAACCTCGCCCTCCCAGGGGTCGCCCCAGCACATCGACAGGTAGCCGCGCACGGCCAGACCGGCCTCCCGGGCCCGCGCGACCACCGGCGCGAACATCTCCAGGGACTCTGCGACGGAGCGGTTGAGGTTGGCCGTGGAGAAGCTCTCGGTGACCGAGCCGAACACCGCGATGTCGGTGACGCCGAGGTCCAGCGCCCGATCGAGTCCGCGCCGGTTCGGCACCAGGACCGGGTAACGGACCCCCGGCTTGCGATCGACCCGCCGCAGGACCTCCTCGGCGTCCGCGAGCTGCGGAACCCACTTCGGGTGGACCATGCTGGTCGTCTCGATCACGGTGTGACCGGCGTCGACGAGACGCTCGACCAGCTCGACCTTGGCCTCCACCGGGATCAGCCCGGACTCGTTCTGCAGGCCGTCACGTGGTCCGACCTCGCACACGGTGATGCTGCCGGGAAGCCCGGGCAGATGATCGACTCCGTAGCTGCTCACGTGATGACCTCCGTTGCGTTCACGACGTGGAGCGACACACGCGGGCTCAACGCCCGGCGCGCAGCTCCGCGAGGACGTTCTCGGCGTGGTCGACGCGGACGGCCTTGTCCGCGATCAAGCGCGCGACCACCGTCGCGACCTCGTCCGCGGTGGCGCCCACGGTAGTCGCGATGTTGCGGGCGTGCAGGGACATGTGGCCACGCTGAATGCCCTCGGTGGCCAGGGCCCGCACCGCGCCGAAGTTCTGGGCCAGGCCGACCGCGACGATGATCTCGGCCAGCTCGGCGGCGGAGCTGACCCCGAGAAGGCTGATCGCGGCTCGGGCGACGGGGTGGGTCTTGGTGGCGCCCCCGACGAGGCCGACCGGCATCGGCAGCTCCAGGGTGCCGACGACGTTGCCCGCGGCATCCTTCTCGAATCGCGACATCGATGTGTACAGGCCTTGCGGCGAGATGGAGTGCGAGTGGGCGCCGGCCTCCACCGCACGGGTGTCGTTACCCGTGGCGAGCACGACGGCCGAGAAGCCGTTCATGATCCCCTTGTTGTGGGTCGCGGCCCGGTAGGGGTCCACCTCCGCGAGCGTGGCGGCGTGCACGATGTCGTCGACCACGTCGTTCCCGCCCAGCGCCTCGGCGTCGAACACCGCACGTGCGCGGGAGAGGCGCAGGTCGACCTTGTTGGTCAGGATCCGCAGCAACGTGCGTCCGCCGGCGATCTCGCCCGCACGTGTGGCGACGGCCTCGGCCATCGTGTTGACCGCGTTGGCGCCCATCGCGTCGCGCACGTCGACGTGCAGGTGGGCGACCACGTAGGTGCCGGCCCGTGATCCCAGTACGCGGACCGAGATGTCGCGCACGCCGCCACCGAACTCCACCAGCTTCGGGTCCTGGGCGTTGGCCAGCTCGACGAGCTCCTCGCGGGCCTCGAGGAGCCGTACGCGTCCGGCCTCGGGGTCGGGCACGCCGACGATCTGTACCTGGGCCTGCATGACCGGCGTCGTCGAGGAGGTGGTGAACCCCCCGTTGGCCGTTGAGCGCGGTCAAGAACGTCGGCGAGGTCGTCGAGGACCCGCAGATCGCTGCGCGGGACATGGTCGTCGACGTCGAGTACCCCGACTTCGGGGAGCTCCGGATGTTCGGTTCGCCGATCAAGCTCGACGTCACGCCGACGGATCCCCGTGGCCTGGCCCCCAAGGTCGGCGAGCACACCGACCTCCTCCTCCGCGCGTTCGCGGACCTCACGGATGCGCAGATCAGTGATCTGCGCGCGGCAGGGGCGATCTGATGGGCGGCATCGAGCTCCACCGTGACGGCCCGGTCGCGATCATCCGGTTCGCCCGCCCGGACAAGCTCAACTCGCTGACCCTGGCGATGTACGACGAGCTCGGAGCCGCGTTCGCCGAGGTACGCGACGACGACTCGATCGGCGTCGCGATCCTCACCGGGGACGGTGACCGGGCCTTCTGCGTCGGCGCCGACCTCTCCGAGTCGATCCCGGCTCTGGCCGAGGCACGGTTCGACATCTCCGAGTGGGACCCCGCGCACCAGAAGCACACCAGCCTCTTCAAGCCCGTGATCGCCGCGGTCAACGGGCTGTGCCTCGGCGGTGGATTCGAGATCATGCTGTCGACGGACATCCGCGTCGCCGCCGACACCGCCGAGTTCGGGCTCCCCGAGAGCGGGGTCGGAGTCGTTCCGGCCGGCGGCACCCTCACCAGGCTCACCCGCCAGATCCCTTACGTCTGGGCGATGGACCTGATGATGTCCGGCGACCGGATCTCCGCCGAGACAGCACTGCGCTACGGCCTGCTGAACCAGGTCGTCCCGGCCACCGACCTGCTCGACACCGCGCTCGACCGTGCTCACCGGTTGCTCACCCGGAGCGGGACCGCCCTCGAGACGATCAAGGAGGCCGTGATCAGGCTGGCAGATCTCCCGCAGGACCAGGCCTTCCACTCCGAGGCGCTCTACGGCCAGAAGGCCTTCACCTCCGCCGATTCCCGGGAAGGCCTGTCCGCGTTCGCCGACCGCCGCCGGCCGAAGTTCCCCTCCCGCGACCGCGGGTGACCTCAGGGGCTCCCCGGCTCCCCTGGGGAGCCCCTGGGGAGCCCCTGAGGCGCATGGATTGGACGAGAGCTCCGTTCGTGCAGCCGGGGTGGACGAGAGCTCCGCTCGTGCAACGGTGGTGGAGAGGATCCTGCGCTTCGCGGCGGAGGGGGTGGCGCCTCGGCTGGATGCGACCCGGTTCGAGACCGACCGGGTTCCGGCTTTCGGCCCGGACCGGACCGGACCACACGAGTACCACCTGTACCGCCCCTACCGTGGGGATACCGTCCGCGGCGTCGCCCGACGGGTGAGCGTGACCTCATGGTTCTCCCGGACCCGGTCCGCAACCCTGATGTCACGCTCACCCGTGATCACCCTGCCGAACTCTCAGATCACCCCGGACCGACCGCCCGGTCTGCTTCCGCCAGCATCGTCCCGCTGGCCAAACGGGTGAATGCTCGTGTCACGGTCGGCGATGGTTGGGCGCTCCGGGACCGCCTCGCCGCACCCTCCCCGGTCCCCACCGCCCCAGGGCGAACAGCGCGGCGACCGCCCCGATCGCGAGCGTGAGCCGGATCCCGGCCTCCGACGGGTAGGTGGCCCCGCCGAGCTGGATCGTCAGCTGCCCCAGGACCGCCCCGATGATCGCGCTGGCGGTGGAGGTACCCAGCGAACGGGCGAGCGCGTTGAGCCCGTTCGCCTCCGCGGTCTGGGTGGGGTCGACGGCGCGCATGATCAGCGCAGGCATCGCGGCGTAGGCGAAGGCGACCCCGATGCTCACGATGACCGAGAATGCCACGACTCCCCAAAGCCGGTCGATCATCGCCTGGGCCAGCGAGTTTCCGGCCCCGACCACCGCGACACCGATCAGCAGCGACGCCTTGGGCCCACCTCACGCGCTCACCCGGGCCGCCAGTTGCGACACCACGAGCATCGTCAGCCCGGCCGGGACCATCCACAGCAGCGGCGACGGCGTGCGCAGCTCCCACCAGCTCCAGACCAGGAACCCCACGACGGCCCCGGCGAACAGCCCGATGGTGGGGCGGGCTCGTCCAGCCCCACTCGCCGCCCTTGGAGATGCCGAGCAGGACGAGGCGGATACGGCGCCGCGGAACCACCCGATAGCCTGGCGCCGTCGCACCGATCGACGGGAGTCCGGATGCTTGCTGTACACGGCCTGTGGTCCCCCGGACGTGGGCTCCTGCTCTGGGCCGAGGACAGCGACCGCACGGTGAAGAGTCCGAGCCAGGCCCTTCGCGCGGCTCGCCCGCACCCGTTCGCCGCCACAGCCCCCGCGCTGGCCGAGCTCCATCCCGGCAAGCCGGCCACCGCGACGGTCCTGCTGCCGTCGCTGCGCAGCGCGCCGCTGGACTCGGCAGAGCTGGTCCGCGCGACGCTGCGTCCCGCACCGCAACGACCGCCGGCCCTGCTGCCGTGGAGCGTGCCCGCGATCGTCGTCGACCCCGCCGAGCTCGACGAACCCGCCGCGCACGCGCGCTACGGCGCGTCGGTGACGCACCTGCGCGCGGTGGCAGCCCTCGCCGCCGACCTCACCGAGCGCGGACGGGTGCTGCCCGCGCTGGTCCGCGAGTCCGGTGCGCCCACGGCCCGGTGGCGCCCGGTGGTGACCGGGCCGGACGCCGTGCGGCTGCACTCGCTGGTCGCGGCCATGCCTCCGGTGGCCCGCGCCGAGCAGGAGGGGCGAGCCGGGACGGCGGGCCAGGACCCGGCCGGGCTGGTCGCCGACGCGCTGGCAGCCATGGTCGACGTCTCCGTCCGGGAGACGCTGGCCCGATCGTCCGAGCCGGTGGCGCTGCTTCCCCCGCGCCGCGGGCGGCGGCCTCGCCAGGTGCCGGTCGCGGAGCAGTGGCTGGCCGCGCTCACCGCGGCCGACGGCCGCTTCCCGGCCGACGCCGGGCTGGACGACGACGCCGTCGCCGCGTTGGCCGACGAGCTGGCCGGATGGGACGAGGTCGGGGTCGGCTCGGTCGGCCCGGCGCGGGCGATGTTCCGGCTCGCCGAAGCGCTCCCCGACGACCGGCCCGCGGCTCTGCTCGCGGCGTCGCCCGCCCCGGCCGAGACATCCGGGGTCCGATCGTCGGCAGGCGGGCCCGCAGAGCCGGGGGCCACACCGTGGCGGCTGGAGTTCTGGTTGCAGTCGGCCGACGACCCGAGCCTGCAGGTGCCGGCCGATCAGGTCTGGGCCGCGCCAGAGGGCCTGCAGCGCTGGATCTCCGAGCCGCAGGAGGTCCTGCTCGCCGAGCTGGGCCGGGCCAGTTCCGTCTACCCGGAGCTGGCGGCGGCGTTGCGCCGGTCCCGTCCGGCCGCCTGCGACCTCGACGTCGAGGGCGCCCATCACTTCCTCGCCCACGCCGCGGCGCTGCTCGACGCGGCTGGGTTCGGGGTCCAGCTGCCGTCCTGGTGGGACCGCCGCGGCCGGCTCGGCCTGGTGGCCTCGGCGCGCAGCGCACCGGCCGAGGAAGCCGTCGTCGCGGGCGGGATGAACCGCGAGACACTGGCCGACTTCGAGTGGTCGCTCGCGGTCGGCGACAACGTCCTGACCGAGGACGAGATCGCCGAGCTGGTCGCGGCCAAGGCGCCGCTGGTGCGGCTGCGCGGGCAGTGGGTCGCGATCGATCCCGAGCGGCTGCGCCGCGGCCTGGAGTTCCTGGCGAAGGCGCCGAGCGAACCGGTCTCCGCCGCCGAGGTGCTCGCGCTGGCGCACACCCATCCCGACGATCTCGACCTGCCGCTGCCGGTCACCGCGGTGCACGCCACGGGCTGGCTCGGTGACCTGCTCGCCGGATCCGCCGACCGCACGCTGCGCCCGGTCGAGCCGCCCGCGACGTTCACCGCGCAGCTGCGCCCCTACCAGCAGCGCGGCCTGTCGTGGTTGGCGTTCCTGTCCGGGCTCGGCCTGGGCGCCTGCTTGGCCGACGACATGGGGCTCGGCAAGACGGTGCAGCTGCTCGCCCTGGAGGCCCGCGAGCGGGACGGGGACCAGCAGTGCTCATCCCACCCCGCCGGCTACCGTCCCCCGGCGCCGACGCTGCTGCTGTGCCCGATGTCGCTGGTCGGGAACTGGTGCCGCGAGGCGGCCCGGTTCGCGCCCGGACTGCGGGTCTACGCCCACCACGGCCCGGACCGCTGTCACGGCGACGAGCTGACCGCGCGGCTGACCGAGGTCGACCTGGTGGTGAGCACCTACGCGACCGCGACCCGCGACGTCGACGAGCTCGCCGAGGTGTCCTGGCGCCGGCTGGTGCTCGACGAGGCCCAGGCGATCAAGAACAGCCTGACCTCGGCGGCGAAGGCGGTCCGGCGGCTGTCCGCGGGGCACCGGGTCGCGCTCACCGGCACACCGGTGGAGAATCGGCTCGCCGAACTGTGGTCGGTGATGGACGTCCTCAACCCCGGCATCCTCGGGCCGAGCGACGCCTTCCGCAGCCGCTATGCGGTGCCGATCGAGCGGCACGGCGACCCGGACGCCGCCGGGCTGCTGCGCCGGATCACCCGGCCCTACCTGCTGCGCCGGGTCAAGACGGACCCGACCGTGATCGACGACCTCCCCGAGAAGATCGAGATCCGGCAGGACTACCGGCTCACCACCGAGCAGGCGTCGCTGTATCGCACCGTCGTCGACGACATGATGGACAAGATCGAGGGCTCGGACGGCATCGAGCGCCGCGGCAACGTGCTGGCCGCGATGGCCAAGCTCAAGCAGGTCTGCAACCACCCCGCGCAGCTGCTGCACGACGGGTCCCGCATCGGAGCGCGCTCCGGAAAGGTCAACCGGCTGGAGGAGATCCTCGACGAAGTCGTGGCCGAGGACGACAAGGTGCTCTGCTTCACCCAGTTCACCGAGTTCGGCGAGATGCTGGTTCCGCATCTGTCCGCGCGGTTCGACCAGGAGGTGCTGTTCCTGCACGGCGGCACTTCGCGTGCGCGCCGCGACGAGATGGTGTCGCGATTCCAGTCCGCGGGCGGGCCGTCGATCTTCCTGCTCTCGCTCAAGGCGGGGGGCACCGGGCTCAACCTCACCGCGGCGAACCACGTGGTGCACCTGGACCGATGGTGGAATCCGGCCGTGGAGAACCAGGCCACCGACCGGGCGTTCCGGATCGGGCAGCGCCGCACCGTGCAGGTCCGCAAGTTCTGCGCGGCCGGCACCCTGGAGGAGCGGATCGACGCCATGATCGACGCCAAGCTGGCGCTGGCCGAGATGGTGATCAGCGACGGGGAGGGCTGGTTGACCGAGCTGTCCACCACCGAGCTGCGGGAGCTGTTCACCCTCGGTGCGGAGGCCGTCGATGAGTGACCATTTCTACCCGCCGTCGCGGCCCCGCCGCGTCGAGGGCGGCATCCGGGCCCGCTCCACGCGCGGGGCCATCGCCCAGAGCTGGTGGTCGGAGAAGTTCATCGCGGGCCTGGAGTCGATCGGCGTGGGCGGGCGGCTGGCCCGGGGCCGCAGCTACGCCCGCGCCGGCCAGGTGCTCGACCTGACCGTCGACGCCGGATCCGCGGCCGCGCTCGTACAGGGCAGCAGGCCCCGCCCGTACCGGGTACGGATCGGGCTGTCCACCCTCGGCAAGGCCGAGTGGGCCCGCGTCGAGCAGGCTCTGGCCGACAACGCCTGGTATGCCGCCAAGCTGCTCGCCGGCGAGATGCCCACCGACATCGAGGACGTGTTCGCGACGGCCGGCGTGGCGCTGCTGCCGTCCGGCGTCGGCGAGCTCAGCCTGGACTGCAGCTGCCCGGATGCCGAGGTGCCGTGCAAGCACCTGGCCGCGACCCTGTTCCTGCTCGCGGAGTCCTTCGACGCCGACCCGTTCGCGATCCTCGCGCTGCGCGGCCGGTCCCGCGAGGACCTCCTGGACAACCTCCGCGCCCGCCGGGGTGGCGCTCCCGCAGCCGACCAGCACGGTCTCGGCTCTGGCGCAGTACCGCTGGCCGACTGCCTGGACGCGTTCTTCGCCCCGGCACCGCAACCCGTCGGCCCGCCGCCCGCCGGGACGCCGGTGGACGCGCTGCTCGACCAAACGCCCCCGATCGACGTCACCGTCCGCGGACATCACATCGTCGATCTCCTCCGGCCGGTCTACCGGGCTATGGCAGAGCCGCGGTAGGCACATCGACGGGGACGTCGACGCATCACCGTCCCGGGTCCCGAGGTCGAGGGGCCGACCCCTACCACTGGAAGCCTACGTCCCGTCGGCCGCCGTCCACGCCCGGCGCAACGCCTCGGGAAGGCCCCACCAGCCGAGCGGCGTGAGACGTCCGTCGTCCTCGACCGCACCGAGCGCCCGCCACAACTCGGTCACGGTCCGGAACCCGGCGGCGAGCACCTCCACGTCATCCGGGTCCACGTCATCCTCGACGAGGTCGGATGTCGCGACGTACCCGGCCAGATCGCCCCCCTCGGCGGACGCACCGACCCCGCGACGGGCGAGCTCCCATACCGCACACAACCAGTCGACGTGGCCCAGGGCGTACCAGCTCGACAGCTCCTCCGGCCCGTAGCTGTCCGGCGGTTCGTCCGCCGGCTCGACGACACCGGCGGCCAGGGACAGCCACAGCTCCCGCTCGGAGGCCGGCAACGCTCGCGGGGACAGACCGGCGCCGCTCGCGAGCAGGTCGTACGGGAATCCGCCTGACGCCAGACCGGCCCGCAGCCGGCCGGTGGCCGCATGCAGTTCCTCCTGCGGGCAGGGACGCTCGCCGAGCCCGGTCAGTAGATCCTCCAGCTCGGCGAGATACTCGGCCTCGGCTGCGTCCCAGTCGACGAGGAACTCGTCGTCGGCCTCGTCCAGCAGCGTGTCCATCCGGCTTCCGCCGTCGCCGGCCGGCTCGCTCAGCCAGCGCTCCTGCTCGGCGACGTACGCGCTCAGGGCCTCGGAGTCTCCCGAGAGCAGGCGGTCCGGGTCGATGGCACCGCTGCGCACCAGCGTCTCCAGATGCCCGACGAGCTCGTCGTACAACCCGCGGGCTCGTGGTCGCCGATCCCACTCGGCGGGGTCCCACACGTGCAGACCGATGATCTTCGTCGGCTCGCTGCCGGTCGCCTCCAGCCACCTCGTCACCTCGCCGATCGTGGCCTGACCGGCGTCGATGCTGTCCAGCAGGTCCTTCGCGGAGGTCCAGAACGCGGCGGTGAGCGGCAGGCCGACCGCCATCAGCTCACGGCGCAGCTCGGGGAGGGACTCGGCCGCGCCCGGCGTGCTGACCAGCCACCGCGCCACGTCCCGGCGGGTCACCGCACGCTGCGGCTTGTCCACGTGCCCGGCCACGTCGTCGAGGGTCACGGCCGCGAACGGTACCGCCCCCGTGGGTGCGGCCGACACCAGGTCTCGGGGCGCGGCGGTTCCGGGCCGCCGGGCCGATCCCGGACTGTCGCCCACGACCGCGAGGTCCTCACCGGGGTCACCGGGACCCGTTCGGCCATGGCACGCGCGCCGGATACCTTCGGAGAGCCCACTGTCGATGGGGCACGATGGCACCCATGAGTAGCGTGGCGGCACGGCGACCCGGTTGGGTCCGGGCCGTCGCCGTGCCCGACTCGCTCGACGAACTCACTGGCGCCCTGACCGGTGCAATCGGCCTACCCACTCGCATCTTCTGGTCCGGCCCCGCGCCGGAGGCAGTCCGGTGGGACTCTCCGACCGCGACCGACGACGCGACCTCTACGAAATCGTCCTGACCCACGGCGACCCCAACGACGTCGGACAGCTCGTCAACCGCCAGGCACTCCTCGACCGGTGGGCGGATCTCTACCTGCCGCCCTGGGTCCGTGCCGCCTGGCGACCGCTGATCGACGACGCCCGCACCGCGGCCTGAGATGGCGCTGGACCCGGTCCAGGAACTGATCGCCGAGACGGCGCTCGCACTCCCGGAGGCTCGAACCCTCGCGCTCGCCGGTGGCGCAGCGATGATCGCCCACGGCTACACCGATCGCGCCACGCGCGACATGACCTAACCTGTTCACCGAGATCGACGACGACGAACCGTTACTCGGTCGCCTTCGGATGACTCGGACTGGCTGCCACAACCCACACGATGTGGCGTTGCGCGTCCGGGCAGTACCAGATGCGACCTCCCGCCGTGGCCTCGTACTGCCACTGGTCAAGTGTGCGGCCACCGATCTGGCGGGTGGCAAGCTGGCCACGGAGACGATGCTGGCGGGCGGGATTCTCGGGGCGAGTGGGCCGTTCGGTGAGCACGATCCACGCCTCCCAGGTGTTGCCGCGGGCGACGCGGCACAGCTCCTCCCATCCTTTCGCCGCTTCCGATGTCGCGAAGCGAGCCTCCCAACCACCTGGAGGCGCCGGCGGAGCGACACGGTCGCCGCGCTTGGCCGGCAAGCCTCAGGACCCTTTCGGTGCCGGCACCGGACCGTGGTCATCATCGAGGGGCCGGCCCAACTCATCGGCCAGGGCTGGATCGGCGTGAACCGCCGCGGTCGCTCTCCACTCGACGACAACCTGAGCAAGAACCGACCAGCGCCCCAGCTCGGCCGATGCCTCGACAGCACGGACGAAATCGGTGGCGAATTGGCGCCGGTCGGACTCGGACAGCACGTCCAACCAGGGGAACTCCTCGGTCAGCACCGTGGCCGCGGCCGTGGCCGACAGGTGGGCCAGCGCGTTGCGCAGCGCCCGGGCGGCACTCAGCGCGCCCACGGCCGCGGACTCAGCAGCACCCTCGCTGATCAGCAGCAGGGGCGAGCCGTCCCGACGCCGGACGCGAACGTCACCCTTGTCAGCCAGTGCGGCCACACCCTTCGGGTCCCGCTGCAACTCGCTCCACTGCACCTCGGTCGTCACAAGACTATTCTGAACTTTTTCAGAAGTCGGCGCAAGCTCGCTCGGTCAAGCCTCAACCCCGCTACCAGCGAAGCAGGCCCGTCGGTGAACGCCACTGACAGCCGCGCCCGTTAGCGTTGGGGTTATGAGTCTCATGATCGCCTCACAGGCCGTTGACCTGCAGAAAGTGGGGCGGGCCGGGATCGAACCGGCGACCTGACGGGTCCCGAGTTCGGTCGGCTGCGGTCGTCACGAGTGATCGGCCATCGTCGTCTGTGCTGGTCATCGGCGACACTGACGTAGAGCGGCGATGAGGATCTATTCACGTCTTCGAGTCGGCGCTGACGGGCCGGACGGGAAGCCCCGCAGCAACCTTGCGTCTGCCTCGGGTGCCGGCGGCCGCGCGAGCACACCCCGCTCCGCCGGGCACGAACAGGGTTAACCCGGGTGGATCTCGAGGGTTGGCCCGCTGACGACTCCGACCTGCGCGGCGGAATCTGGAGACCTTCCCGGAAGGGGAGCACCACGGGTCAGCCGGTACCACCTGGGAGAGATCATGAACACAGCACAATACGGCAGGGGACCCCAGAAGAGGATCTGCATCGTCGGGGCCTCGGGAAAGCTCGGGCGGTACATGGTGGCGCACGCACTGGACCGGGGGTACGAGGTGGTCGGCGTGTGCCGGCAGGTCAGCGTGGGGAAGCTCGACTCGTTCGCAGCGCGAGTGACGATCATTCCGGGAGCGACGGACGACCGCGAGGTGATCGGGCGCACGGTGGCGGGCTGCGACGCGGTGCTCACCGTGTTGGCCCCCCGCGGGGTCCACAACTACGCGTCCGGGACCGCCCAGGCGGTGCTCGACCACGCACGTCCCGGAGCTCGCCTCGTGTTCTCGTGCGGGTACCACATCAGTCGTGACGGCCAGGACGTCTACTCCTGGAAGGTCAAGTTCCTGGTGAACGTCGTCGGCCGGCTCGCCCGGCTGGCTCGGGTCATCGACCTCGACGACCAGGTGGAAGCGTGCCGGCGGATCTTCGCCAGTGATACCCGGTGGACGGTCGTGCGCGGCAGTGACCTGGAGGAGGGCGAGAGTCAGGGACTTCCCGTGTGGAGTCGCCACGTGGGCGACCCGGTCCTCGACAGCAACATCACGCGCCGGGTGGACTTCGCCCGGTTCATGGTCGAGGCGATCGAGGACGACGGGCTGGTGCACGAAGCGCCCGCGATCGTCGGCTGTCGGACGCCGTCGGCGCGCGCCCACTCCGTCGCCTCGGGCGCACCGTGATCGAGCATTCCGCGCACCTGCCGGTCGACCCGACTGCACTCTGCCGGTTCCCGTGAACCCGCCGTCGGGCCCGTGCGGCCGCTGACCGGCCCTCGTCCCATTCCTTTCGGCTCCGGTTGCGAGCCGGCCCGCACTGACAGAGGAGACCCCGAATGTCCACCAGGAGCTCGAACGTGAAGGTCTCGACCGCCGAGCGTTCCACGACGACTACATACAGAACGACGGCAAGGATCGTGGGGGCGATGTACCTCGCGGGGTTCGTCGTCGGCATCGGAGGTCTCGGACTCATCCAGTCCATTCTCGGCGCGCCGGACCATCTTGCCTCTCTTCCGGCGAACAGCACCCTGCTGGCGGTCGGTGGGGCGCTATGGTTGCTGGCCGCCGTGTGGGACGCCGCTCACGGGGTCCTGATGTTCCCGATCCTGAAGCGACACAATGAACGTATAGCCGTCGGCTATCTCGGCTTCCGAATCATGGACGGCCTCCTTATTGCCGTGATGGTTCTGGTCATTCTCGCTCAGATCCCCATCGGGAGCGCCTACCTGAATGCGGGGCCGGCCGATGCGTCCTACCTGCAAGCCCTGAGCACGGTGTTCATGCAGGTGCAGCTCGATGCCTACAACATCGCCATGGTCACTCTCGGGGTATCCGGTTTGATCCTTTGTTATTCGTTCTACAGGTCGGGGCTGGTTCCGCGGCTCCTGGCTGTCTGGGGCCTCGCCGGGTACGCGGGCTTCCTCGGCGGGTCCGTGGTGGAGATCCTGGGGTTCGATCTGATGTCGATCCACACGATCCCGGGCGGCCTGTGGGAGATTTTCATGGGAGTGTGGCTGATCGTAAAGGGATTCAATCGGATCGGGCTGGCACCTACCGACCCCGATGATGGTGTTCTGCCGGGCAGCGACCAGCCAGGGTCGTTCCACGACCGAGTGGTGGGCTGAGCCGTCCCGTCCGTCGCCCGCCCCGACGAGGTCGTCATGACCGCGCCCGTGCCGTGCCTCCCCTTCACGGAGGTGCCGGTGCGGGCTCGGTCCGCGCGGTCCGGGCACGGCACACCGCCGGCGCCGGGTGCTCGTCGGATCGAACCGGGATCGGTGCACGACCCGGTCGCCGTGGATCAGGTGCGATGGGAGCGTTCGGGGATGGAGGATCGGATGCTGGTCGTGGACGACCAGGCGTCCTTCCGGTCGATCGCGCGCCGGGTGATGGCGGCGG
This sequence comes from Pseudonocardia sp., assembly GCA_030451825.1. Lineage (GTDB taxonomy): Bacteria > Actinomycetota > Actinomycetes > Mycobacteriales > Pseudonocardiaceae > Pseudonocardia. The sequence continues at coordinate 15,140 of JAKDNL010000057.1, forward strand.
ACGGATTCGTCGTCGTGGGGGAGGCGGCCGACGGGGCCGCGGCGATCCGCGCCTGCGGTGCACTGCGTCCGGACGTGGTGCTACTCGACGTGCAGCTCCAGGACACCGACGGCTTCGCGGTGGCCGACGTTCTGGCGGCCGGGGTCCACCCGCCCGCGATCGTGCTCGTGTCGAGCCGGTCGCGCGCCGACTACGGGTCCCGGATCGAGGACTGCGGCGCCTGCGGGTTCATCGCCAAGTCGGACCTGAGCGGGGACGCGGTACGTCGGCTCCTGCCCGGTCCGGGGGGCACGTCGCGGTCCGGGTCCTGACGCGGCGGCCGACCGCGCCCGCGACGACGGCAGAGCGCCGACGCACACGGAACCGCCCACCGTCGCATTCTCCGGTGGGACGCTTTCCCGATGAGGGTGATGGTCGCCGACGACGCGGTACTGTTCCGCGAGGGGCTGTCCCGGGTGCTCGCCGACGCCGGGTTCGAGGTAACCGCCCAGGTCGGCGACGCGCAGGCGTTGCTGCGCCGGGTGCGCGAGGACCCCCCGGACGTGTGCGTCGTCGACATCCGGATGCCCCCGACGCACACCACCGAGGGGCTCGACGCGGCCCGGACGCTGAGCCGGACCCATCCGGGGCTCGGCGTCCTCGTCCTCTCGGCGCACGTCGAGCCGTACTACGCCCTGACCCTGATCGAGACCGGGGCCCATGGCGCCGGGTACCTGCTCAAGGAACGGATCGCCGACCTCGACGAGTTCACCGACGCAGTGGGCCGGGTCGCCGCCGGCGGTCTGGTGATCGACCCGTCGGTGGTGGCCCACCTGGTCGGGCGCGCTCGCGCGCACAACCCGCTCGACGAGCTGACCGAGCGCGAGCGCGAGGTCCTCGCGCAGATGGCGCAGGGTCGCTCGAACCAGGCGATCTGCCAGCGACTGCACCTGAGCCCGAAGACGGTCGAGGCCTATGTACGCGGGGTGTTCACCACGCTGGGCCTGTACCAGGGCGTCGATGACAATCGCCGCGTGCTGGCCGTGCTGGCATTCCTGCGCGGCTGAGCGGCGCGACCATCGATGCCGACCGGCCCGGCACGTCAGCCGGCGGTCGGTAGCGACACGGGGAGTTGCGCGGTGACGATCGTGCCTGCGCCGGTCGGGCTGGATACTCGGAGCCTGCCGTCGAGCGCCTCGACACGGTCGGCGAGGCCGCGCAGCCCGGACCCCCGGGCGGGGTCGGCGCCGCCGATCCCGTCGTCGGTGACTTCGATGACGGCGCCGTCGCCGGTGCGCACCAGTCGCACGGTCACTGCCGTCGCGTGCGCATACCTGGCGATGTTGGCCAGCGCCTCGGATGCGACGAGGTAGGCGGCGAAGGCGACCGGCTCGGGCAGGCGGGGACCGGGGTCGCAGGACACGGTCGTCGGGACGGCCGAGCGCACGGCCAGCGCGTCGAGCGCGACGTCGAGTCCCTGGTCCAGAGCGGCCGGATGGATTCCCCTGGCCAGCTCGCGCAGCTCCTCGAGTGACTGCGCCAGCTCGTCGCTCGCCGAGGTCACCAGCTGCTCGGCGTCGGAGGGATCCACGCGGATCTGGCGACCGATCAGCGAGAGCTGCAACGCCAGTGTGACCAGCCGCTGCTGGGCACCGTCGTGCAGGTTGCGCTCGATCCGGCGCCGTTCGGCGTCCCCGGCGGCGATCACGCGTTCCCGCGACGCCAGAACCTCGGCCAGGCGCGCCTCAGCCTCCACGTGCAGGTGCTGGTTCTCCAACGCGATGGCGGTCGCGCCCCCGACCGCCTCGACCAGCTCCGGGTCGTCGTCGAGCGACCGGTCGTAGACGAGTACGGCGTTGATCTCGCCGTCGCGTTCGACCGGCACCACCGACCGGTCGCCGCCCTCCCCGGGCAGAGTGACCGGCCGGCCGTCGGAGTCGACGAAGCCGCCCGGAACCGGGTAGGCGATCACCAGTGACGGATCGCCCAACGCCCTGGCCAGCGCGGCCCGCAGGTCCACCGGGTGCAGTGCCCGCATCCCCCGGAACAGATCGACGAGGCCGCCGCGTGCCAGGCGAGAGCGCAGCAGCCCGGTGAGGAACGCCACCGGGACGATCGCGACCGAGAACGCCAGGACCCAGTACACGGCGTACGGCGGAGGAACCCCGACCAGACCTGCGGTCAGCACGGCGGTGAAGAACAGCAGATAGACACTCCCCGCCACGCTGGGCAGCAACGCACGGCGTCCGGGCCGCGACGCCGACCGCCACCGGCTGGCGACCACCGCGGTGACGGCCAGGGCGATGGGCAGATACAGCCACTGCTGGACGCCGTCGACCGCCTTGGCGATCTCCGCGGCGGGCTGGACGAACAGGAGGTTGCCCTCCACCTCCAGGAACATCAACCACAGCGGCGAGATGACCACCAGGCTCACCGCGACCGCCCAGACGATGGTCCGGTCCGTCCGGGTCCGCAGCCGTCCACCGGTCAGGAACGTCAGCAGGATCGCGACGAGCAGCAACAGCCACACGTTGCGCAGCAGCAGGCCCGCCGTCCGTGCGAGTGACGAGTCGAGCTGCGCGAGCAGGGGTGAGGCGAGGAAGGCGAAGCCGGTCGCGGTCATCAGCCGGCCGCTGTGGTTGTCCGGACGACGACGCCACGCCACCAGTCCGCACGCCGCGAACGACCCGCCGACGATCCGGAACACGACCGTCACGGCCAGGAAGGACACCGGCGGCCCACGGGACAGCAGGGAGACCAGCACACTCAGAGCTCCCGCGCCCAGCAGGATCCAGGCCGCGACCCAGAAGGCGACATGATCCCCGGACCCCGCAAGACGATGCACGATCCGTGCGCTGTCGGAGCTGAGCGGGACCGTCTCGAACCGGCCGGTGGTCATCTCGCCCAGCCGATCATCGACAGGCTCCTCGTTGCGGGGGACCGACAGTAGTCCGCGCCCGGCGTTTCCGGGCACCGCTGAACGGCGCCAGCCCGGAGCCGGGGACAGGCCCCGGCGCCGGCCGGGCGCCCATCCCCGGGTAGCCGTGCTGCCAGGGCGTCAGCCGGCGGTCGTGTCGTCGTGGACCGCCGGGCCACTGCCGGTCGCCTGGGAGCCGCCATGAGCGCTGCGTCATTCTGACGCGCATGATCTACCTCTCACGCGTTCGTGCCGTCAGCACGCGTTCGATCAGCCCTGAGAACCCGACCGGGGAACCGGGTCGCGGTGGCCGGGCGACCACGGGCACCGGCGCCGCAGCGGCGCGCGAGCTGGGCCGGGGCTGGAAGGTCTCGCCGAGCGTCGAGATCCCCGCGCACTCCACGGTCGATCTCGCAGCGATCGCGGGCCCAGGCCGCGTCACTCACCTGTGGCTGACGACGCACCCCGACCACTGGCGCTCGCTGCTCCTGCGCGCGTACTGGGACGGCGATCCGGAGCCGGCGGTCGAGGTGCCGGTCGGCGACTTCTTCGGGCAGGGCTGGTGCCGGTTCGCCCAGCTGTCCTCGTCGATGGTGGCGGTGAACCCGCACGGCGGGCTCAACTCGTACTGGCCGATGCCCTTCCGCGCCGGGGCCCGACTCAGCCTGGAGAACCTCACGCCGGCATCCGTCGTCGTCTACTACCAGCTGACCTACGAGACCGGCACCGTCGACGAGCAGGACGGTTATCTGCACGCGCAGTGGCGGCGCTCGGATCCCGTGCCGACGGGGTCGGTGCACACGCTGGTGGACGGCGTCCGCGGCGCCGGCCAGTACGTCGGGACCTACCTCGCGTGGGGCGTCAACTCGCGGGGCTGGTGGGGCGAGGGCGAGGTCAAGTTCTACCTGGACGACGACGAGGAGTTCCCGACGATCTGCGGCACCGGGACCGAGGACTACGTCGGTGGGGCGTGGAACTTCGACGTGCCCGGGCAGGGCTACACCACCTACACGACCCCCTGGCTGGGACTGCACCAGATCATCCGCCCGGACGGGCAGTACGAGAGCCAGCAGCGCTTCGGCCTGTACCGCTGGCACGTGCCCGACCCGATCCACTTCGCCTCCGCGCTGCGCGTGGACGTCCAGGCGCTGGGCTGGCGCGGCGACGGGCGGTACCTGCCCCGCCACGACGACGTCGCCTCGACGGCCCTGTTCTACCTGGATGCGACGAGCTGTAACCGCCCGCCGGCCCCCGTCCTGGATGCGTGCGAGATCCACTGACCCGGTCCGCTCCACGGAACGCCGGGGATGATCATGGCCCGAGGAAATATGCTAATGAGAAGGGCGGGCGCGGCAGGGTTCGAACCTGCGACCGCTCGGGTGTAGAGAGCGCTGGCAACAGCGACCATCGCCTCTACCAGCAACGACAGTTCGCGAAGTCGTCCCGTCGGACTCGCTGGCCCCACCGATCACCGGTGGTTCGCACCACGATTGATTCCACGGGGGCGATCTTCTGAGCCCGCGTCCTGCAGGTACCGCTCCAATGCCTCCCGTGCGATCTCGGAGACCGACCTGCCCTCAGCCGCCGCGCGCTGCTCCGCCTGACGTCGAACCTGCTCAGGCCAATGATCACGGACGCTCGGCACCGACCCTCAGACCTGGCGACTGCACCCGGCTTCGCTGTCGGTGGGTCATGGCACGGTCGGACGACCACACCCGTCGATCGTAGGAGGCCAGCATGTCGCACGACGCCGAGAAGGTCCGCGCAGCGCTGACAGCCGGGGTCGCCCCTCCCCTGGTTCACATCCGTGAGCTGCTCGCCGAACGCGACGAGCTCGCCCGCCTGGTCGCCAACATGCCCCGTTGCGGGACCACGAGCCCGGTCCACGGGTCTTTCTGCTCCTCCGGCCTCGCCGGTCACGACGGACCGCACCGATCGGCCGGCGACTACACGTGGACCTAATACACGTAGGGGCCCGAAGAGCTGGTGCGACCCTCCCGCAGAACAAAGCCCCGGTGACATGACCGACGAGGGTCAGGGGCCATCCGGGGCAATTCGCTCCTCAGGCTACATGACTACGCACGACTTGGCACAAGGCCGCGGCGAGAGGCGACGATGACCGACCCCGGCGACGACCACTGGATCGAGCGTTGGCTATCCCGGCCTCGGTTCGCCGTCTACGTGGCCGCCGCGCACGGCGACCCGTCCCGAGCGCTCGCCCTGTACGAGTGGAACGTCACCATCGCTGCCGCATTCCACCACGACCTCGGACACCTCGAGATCGGGCTCCGCAACGCCTACGATCGTTCACACTCAGCTCTCGGGACCGGCCCGGCGACCGGCATTGGGTGTTCGAACCGTTCCGGTACTTCCCGTTCCACGAGCAGCGCGCCAAGAACGGCCGCCCGTTCGACGCCAACGAGTCCCAGCGCGACCACATCGAGCGCGCGATCAAGTCAGCACAGCGCGGCACCGGGGGGCGCCTCACCCCGGCAAGGTGATCGCCGAGCTACCATTCGGGTTCTGGCGGTACCTCACCATCCGGCAACGCCACGATCCGCTCTGGGTCCACTATCTGCGCACCGGCTTCCGCCGCGGCACCGACCGTCGCGACGTCGACAACCCGGTCGGCCGACTGCACCAGCTGCGGAACCGCGTCGCCCACCACGAGCCCCTCATCGTCGCCGACCTGTCGGCCAGGCACGCCGACATCCTCACCGTCGCCAGACTCATATCGCCAACGCTGCGGGACTACCTCGCCGCGCACTCCCCGGTCTCCACCGCGCTCGCCGACCGGCCCTGAGCACGCCAAATTTCAAGAGACCGCCTGCGCGCGTAGATCGACGATCGTGCTTTCAGCGCAACCACTGGTCAGTGTGGTGGGCGCGGCAGGGTTCGAACCTGCGACCGCTCGGGTGTAAAGAGCGCCGACAACAGCGACCTTCGCCTCTACCAGCAACGATAGTTCGCGAAGCCGTCCCGTCGGACGCGCTGGTCCCACCGATCACCAGTCGTTCGCACCACGATTGATTCCACGGGGGCGATCTTGTCAGCCCGCGCCCTGCAGGTACCGCTCCAATGCCTCCCGTGCGATCTCGGAGACCGACCTGCCCTCAGCCGCCGCGCGCTGCTCCGCCTGACGTCGAACCTGCTCGGGCACCCGGAACGACACCCGCGGCGAGTGCTGCCCGACCTCGCCGAGCGCCGGACGGCCCGGACGGACGAGCCGCAATGCCTCCTCGGCGGCCCGCTCCGCATACTCCGGCGTGACGCGGCGACCTTGACGGTCGCGGACATCCTCGACGTCGAGATCGACGTCCGGCGCGACCTCGTGACCGTCCTTCATCTGTTCCTCCGCAACGCCGTCGGCATGACGTGGATGACCAACCACTCGTCCGGAAGATCGAGCGCGACGATCTCCAGCTCAACCCCGCGGTCGTCGGGCCCGATCCACACGAGCCGAGCATCAGC